>CAZKNB010000025.1:0-12760 GCA_964554075.1 uncultured Bacteroides sp. | reverse complement strand
TTATCGGATGAAGAGGAGCTCACGATACTTCGGCAGTGTCCACATCTGATTGTCGACTACAAGCTCAAGCTTGTCGATGTGGTATCTAATCTGCTCGAGAGCAGGAACGATGGTGTCGTGGTAGGCTATTGCCTTCTCACGCTCACTCTCAATCTTGTTTGCCACCTTACGTGCCTCTACCATTGAGTCTACATGCTCCTTGATGAATGCAGTGTGGTTGGCAATCTCCTCGATAAGCTCAAGGTTCTTGGCTGAGAGGGAGTTAGCCTTATCGTCTGGGAAGATGCCCTTCATCTTGTATACGTTGTCGATGAGGTCGCTCTGATACTGAGTTGCGATAGGGATGATGTGGTTCATCGCAAGGTCGCCCAGTACGCGTGCCTCAATCTGAATCTTCTTGGTGTACATCTCCCACTTAACCTCGTTGCGCGCCTCAAGCTCTTTCTGAGTCATTACGCCGGTGTTCTCGAACATGGCGATGCTCTCTGGCTTCAGGTAGTTGTCGAAGATGACTGGTACGCTGGTCTCGCAGTCGAGTCCGCGCTTCTGTGCCTCTTCCTTCCACTCATCGCTGTATCCGTTGCCGTCGAAGTGGATTGGCTTGCACTCCTTGATGTAACGACGGATGACGTCGAGGATGGCTGAGATCTTTGGCTCACCCTTCTCGATAAGCTCGTCAACATCCTTCTTGAATGTCTTCAGCTGATCGGCTACGGCTGAGTTGAGGGCGATCATAGCGCTGGCGCAGTTGGCCTCTGAACCTACGGCACGGAACTCGAAGCGGTTTCCGGTGAAGGCGAATGGTGAGGTACGGTTGCGGTCGGTGTTGTCGATCATCAGCTCAGGAATCTGAGGGATGTCGAGACGCATGCCCTGCTTGCCGCTCAGTGAGATGAGGTCGTCAGTGGTACTCTCCTCGATGTGGCTAAGTACCTGTGAGAGCTGCTTGCCAAGGAATGAAGAGATGATTGCTGGAGGTGCCTCGTTGGCTCCAAGACGGTGTGCGTTGGTAGCGCTTGAGATGGATGCCTTCAGGAGTCCGTTGTGGTGGTAAACCGCCATCAATGTGTTGACTACGAAGGTTACGAAGCGGAGGTTATCCTCTGGTGTCTTGCCCGGAGCCATCAGCAGGATGCCGGTGTCGGTGCCGAGTGACCAGTTGTTGTGCTTACCGCTACCGTTGACTCCCTTGAATGGTTTCTCGTGGAGCAGTACGCGGAAGCCGTGACGACGGCTGATCTTACGCATCAATGACATGATGAGCAAGTTGTGGTCGTTGGCGAGGTTACACTCCTCGAAGATAGGAGCAAGCTCGAACTGGTTAGGAGCTACCTCGTTATGGCGAGTCTTAACTGGGATTCCGAGTTTCAGAGCCTCAATCTCAAGATCCTTCATGAAGGCTGCAACACGTGTTGGGATTGCGCCGAAATAGTGGTCCTCGAGCTGCTGGTTCTTAGCACTGTCGTGTCCCATCAGCGTACGGCCTGTCATCAGCAGGTCGGGACGTGCAGCGTAGAGACCCTCGTCGACCAGGAAGTACTCCTGCTCCCAACCGAGGTATGCGTAGCACTTCTTTACGTCGGGGTTGAAGTAGTGGCATACGTCTGTTGCTGCTTTGTCAACGGCACGAAGGGCCTTCAGCAACGGTGCCTTGTAGTCGAGTGACTCGCCTGTATAGGCTACGAAGATTGTAGGAATACAGAGTGTGTCGTCAACGATGAATGCTGGTGATGATGGGTCCCAAGCAGAGTAGCCGCGTGCCTCGAAGGTGTTGCGGATACCGCCGTTAGGGAATGAAGATGCATCCGGCTCCTGCTGTACGAGCAGCTTGCCGCTGAACTCCTCCATGACGCCACCTTTGCCATCGTGCTCGATGAATGCGTCGTGTTTCTCAGCTGTACCTTCGGTCAGAGGTGCGAACCAGTGGGTATAGTGGGTTACACCCATCTCGATGGCCCATTTCTTCATGCCTGCTGCTACCTCGTCGGCGATTGAGCGGTCAAGCTGTGCGCCGTTGTCAATAACATCAATCAACTGAGAGTACACCTTGCTAGGAAGGTATTTGAACATCTTGTCTTTGTTGAAGACGTACTTTGCAAAGTAGTCCTCAGGACGCTCTGACGGCGGAATTACTTCAACTGCTTTCTTCTTGAAAGCTGCCTCCACTACTCGAAATCTAAGTTTTGACATTTTCTCTTGGTTTTTATTAGTTGTTAAACGTCTGTTCTTTTTTTCTTATTCGTTTTCTTCAGATTCAGTCTCGCAATTAGAGATATGTGGTCGTCTGTTTGTATGTCGTTTCGTTGAAGAAACGGCTCCTTAGAGCCATTTCTTGATTCGCTTCATTGCCTCGATGCAGTTCTCGCGTTCGCCGAAGGCGGTGAGTCGGATGTATCCCTCGCCGCTCGGTCCGAAACCTACGCCCGGGGTGCCTACGACGTTTGCCTCGTAGAGCATCTGGTCGAAGAACTTCCATGAGCTTACGCCGTTTGGAGTCTTTACCCACAGATATGGTGCGTTGACGCCGCCATATACCTTAAGACCTGTAGCTTCGAGACCCTCTTTCATGATCTTCGCGTTGGTCATGTAGTAGTTGATTGTCTCTTTGACCTGCTCCTTGCCCTCTGGGGTGTAGATGGCCTCGGCTGCGCGCTGTGTGATGTATGAGGTTCCGTTGAACTTGGTGCACTGACGGCGGTTCCAGAGTTTGTTGAGCGGTACGCGCTCTCCGGTGAGTGTGGCTGCTGTAAGCTCCTTAGGAACTACGGTGTAGCCGCAACGTACGCCTGTGAATCCGGCTGTCTTTGAGAAGCTGCGGAACTCGATGGCACACTTCTTGGCGCCCTTGATCTCATAGATGGAGTGGGGAATGTCCGGCTCCTGGATGTATGCTTCGTAGGCTGCGTCGAACATGATGATGGTGTCGTTGGCCAATGCGTAGTCAACCCACTTCTTCAGCTCTGCCTTGGTCAGGGTAGTGCCTGTCGGATTGTTGGGGTAGCAGAGGTAGACGATGTCTACGCGCTTGTTGGGAATCTCAGGCACGAAGTTGTTGGCCTCGGTGCAGGGCATATATGTAACGTTGCTCCACTTGCCGCTCTCAGGGTCGAGTTCGCCGGCACGTCCGCACATCACGTTGCTGTCGATATATACGGGATAGATTGGGTCGGTCACTCCGATGCTGTTGTCGTGGCGGAGGATGTCGCCGATGTTGCCCGTGTCGCTCTTGGCTCCGTCGTTAACGAAGATTTCTGAGTGGCTGAAGGTGATGCCGTGGGCAGCGTAGTCGTTCTTCAAGATAGCCTCGATGAGGAAGTCGTAGCCCTGCTCGGGACCGTAGCCACGGAATGTCTTTGTGCTGGTCATCTCCTCGACGGCCTTATGCATGGCCTCGATGCAAGCGGGTGGGAGGGGACGTGTCACGTCGCCGATACCCAGACGGATGATGTCCTGCTTGGGGTGGGTTACCTTGAATGTGTTTACTCTCTTAGCAATGTCAGAGAAGAGGTAACTTCCGGGAAGTTTCAGAAAATGCTCATTTACTAATGCCATATTGAAGTCGTTTTAAGTATTTAGTTATTCGTTTATCTCAATCGTTCCGTCGAACACCTTTGTGGCGGGTCCCGTCATCATGACGTGTCCGCTCTCGGCGTCAATCTCAATGGTCAGTGTTCCTCCATCCATGATGATCTGGAGTGCTCCGCTGGCGCGACCCGTGGTGAGCGCTGCTACGGCTGTGGCGCAGGCGCCTGTTCCGCAAGCCTGGGTGATGCCGGAGCCTCTCTCCCATACGCGCATCCTGATCTTCCCGTCGCCGAGCAGCTGTGCAAACTCGACGTTTATCCTGTTGGGGAAGTAGGGGTGGTTCTCCAGTCGTGGACCAATCTCGGGGAGTGTGATCTCGCGGATGTCCTCGACGAAGGTCACCAGGTGGGGGTTACCCATAGAAACGTGGGTGGAACCGAATGGATATTCGCCCTTGAAGTCGACGGGATGAATGTCCGCCGGTGCCCCCATGTCTACTGTTACTGAATCAACCTTTTCGTCCTTAATATTCAGTTTCAGAATCTTGATGCCCGACAGTGTGTCGAGGCGAATCACGTTCTGCTTTGTAAGACCGTACTCGTAGAGATATTTGCCGATGCATCGGCTGGCGTTGCCACACATCATGGCTTCTGAGCCGTCGGCGTTGAAGATGCGCATGCTGAAGTCGCCCTTGTCTGACGCGCCTATCAGAACCAGTCCGTCGCTGCCTATGCCGGTGTGATACTTGCTCCACTCTATGGCCAGCGCCTCGGGGTTGGCAATCGGGTATTCCATTGTGTTGACATATATATAGTCGTTACCCGCGCCATGCATCTTCGTAAATCTTATCTCTCTTGTCATTATGTTGCTTTTTAATTCTTTGTTCTAACCATTTGTTCTTTTACGTTGCAAATGTATTTCTTTTTGTCTTACGTTGCACCGTTTTGCTTTACTATTACTAATTTATTTCAAAAAACTTACAATTCTTTATCTATTCGCCTCGGAAATCCTTCAAAGTGTAATGAAACAGCGGCGGAAATGTTTCGGATTGTAAGTAAAGCTTCTTTGCTCAATTCTTAAAAGTAAGAGAAAACGGCGTAACAATTTGCTAAACGTAAGCTAAACACGATTGATTTGCATCAAAATGTAAGCGTATCGAGCGAAATGAAAGATAAATATGAGATAATAAAACAAAAGCAGGCGGGCTCCCAACTGGCGGGAACCGACCTGCTTTGCGTTATAATCTTATAGTCGCTGACATTTATTTAATGATATCGAGAGCCTTGAAACACTTTGTAAGTTTCTCAACGGCTGTGTCGACCTGCTCCTTGGTGTGGGTTGCCATAAGGGCTACGCGCACCAGTGTATCCTGCGGCGCACATGCGGGCGGGATGACGGGGTTGATGAAGATGCCCTCATCGAACGCCATGCGAGTCACCATGAATGTCTTCTCCGGGTCGCGCACGTAGAGCGGAATGATTGGGCTCTCTGTCTCGCCAATCTCGAAACCTGCCTTGCGGAAGCTGTCGAGGGCGTAGTTGGTCACCTTCCAAAGGTTAGCCTGACGCTCCGGCTCTGTCTGGAAGATGTGGAGTGCCTCCATTGCTGCTGCTGTGGCAGCCGGTGTGTTGCTGGCCTGGAATATGTATGAACGTGCGTTGTGGCGTACCCAGTTGATGGTGTCCTTGTCGGCAGCGATGAATCCACCGATTGAGGCGAACGACTTAGAGAATGTTCCCATGATGAGGTCCACCTTGTCGGTCAGACCGAAGTGGTCGCAGACACCGCGTCCCTGCTTGCCGAAGACTCCCATACCGTGGGCCTCGTCGACCATGATGCTGGCGTTGTATTTCTCCTTGAGGCGAACGATCTCGGGCAGGTTGGCCAGGTCGCCCTCCATTGAGAAGACGCCGTCAACCACGATGAGTTTCACGCTCTCCGGCTTACATTTCTGAAGCTCACGCTCGAGAGCCTCCATGTCGTTGTGCTTGTACTTGAGCTGAGTGGCGAACGAGAGGCGACGTCCGTCTACGATTGACGCGTGGTCGCGGTCGTCGCAGATGATGTAGTCGTTGCGGTCGCAGAGGCAGGCAATGACACCCTCGTTAACGGTGAATCCGGTAGGGAAGACGAGAGCCTCGTCCTTGCCGACGAACTCAGCAAGCTCACGCTCGAGCTGAACGTGGAGGTCGAGAGTGCCGTTGAGGAAACGCGAACCTGCGCAACCTGTTCCATATTTGCGAGTGGCAGCAATAGCAGCGTCGATGATTCGCTGGTCGTGGGTCAGTCCCATGTATGAGTTGGAACCGAACATCAGGACCTTCTTACCGTCCATCATTACTTCAGTGTCTTGAGCACTGTCGATTTCACGAAAATAGGGATACACGCCCTTGGCCATATACTCCTGAGGCAGTCTGTATCTACTTAATTTGTCTTGTAGTAAACCCATTATAAATTTTTTATCAGAGTCCGGATTGCGGTGCCTCAAACGCGGCTGTGCATCCCGGCTATTGTTATCTATTCAAAAGTCTCTTCTTTTTCAGTGCGCAAAGATAGTAAAAATAGTTTTTCTCAATCAGCTTTACACTAAAAATATGCGTACACCCTCTATTGCTTGCTCAGAAATAGGGATGAATTAATAATTTTGTATTAATTTTGTCGGTCACAAGGATATGTTTTTCCTAATGAAACATGAATCAAGAGAAGAAAAAGATAAGATTTATAGTTAATCCCATTTCCGGAACCCACGATAAGAGGGCGGTGGTCGAGATGATCGATGAGGTGCTCGACCCGCAGCGCTACTCGTGGGACGTGGTCTACACCGAGCGTGCGGGTCACGCCGTGGAACTGGCTGCCAAAGCTGTGGCCGAGAAGGTGGACACGGTGGTGGCTATCGGTGGCGACGGTACGGTCAACGAGGTTGGTCGTTCGCTGGTCGACACGCCGACGGCTCTGGCCATCATTCCGCTCGGCTCGGGCAACGGACTGGCACGCCACCTGCACATCCCGATGGATGTGCGCCGCGCCCTGGAGGTGATCAACGATGGTCGTGTCGACGAGATTGACTATGGACGTCTGAACGATGTCTGTTTCTTCTGTACCTGTGGCGTGGGTTTCGATGCCTTCGTGAGCATGAAGTTTGCCGAGGCGGGCAGGCGCGGGCTGATCACCTATCTGGAGAAGACTCTCCAGGAGAGCCTGACCTACAAGCCTGAGACCTACGAGCTGGAGACGGAAGACGGTACATATAAATATGAGGCTTTCCTCATTGCGTGTGGCAACGCGTCGCAGTATGGCAACAATGCCTACATTGCGCCTCAGGCTACGCTCAACGACGGGCTGCTGGACGTGACGGTGCTGGAGCCCTTCACGGTGCTCGAAGTTCCTTCGCTGGCCTATCAGCTCTTCAACAAGAAGATTGACCAGAACAGCCGCATCAAGACCTTCCGCTGCCGGAGCCTGGTGATCCGTCGCTCTTCGCCGGGCGTGGTCCACTATGACGGCGACCCTATCCAGGCGGACCGCGACATCAGCATCCGCATCGTGAGCCGCGGACTCCACGTGGTGGTGCCGACCGAAGAGGTGGAGGAGGAGAGTGGCAACATGCTGCGCCGGGCTCATGAGAAGGCTCAGGAGAAGGCCCTGGAGTATGTCAACGGAATCAAGACTATCAACGAGGCCATCGAGGTGGTGCTGGGAAATATCTACAGCAAGAACCAGAAAATTATCAAGAAGCTTACGCGCAAAGAGTAAAGAAAGTGATACATTTGCACGGCGTTTGCCGACACATGAGAGAAGGAGAATTTAAACAACATACAATATATATAATAATATGTATAGAACAAATACATGTGGAGAACTGAGAATCTCCGACGTAAAAAAACAGGTGACACTGTCAGGATGGGTGCAGCGCACTCGTAAGATGGGTGGTATGACATTTGTTGATTTGCGCGACCGCTACGGCATCACTCAGCTCGTGTTCAACGAGGAGAAGGATGCTGAGCTCTGCGAGCGTGCCAACAAACTCGGTCGCGAGTATGTCATCCAGGTGAAGGGAACAGTTGAGGAGCGCTTCAGCAAGAATGAGAACATGCCTACAGGCGACATTGAGATCATTGTTTCTGAGCTTAACGTGCTCAACGCAGCTGCCACTCCTCCGTTCACCATTGAGGATAACACGGATGGCGGCGACGACATCCGCATGAAGTATCGTTACCTCGACCTTCGTCGTAACGCTGTTCGCTCTAACCTTGAGCTTCGTCACAAGATGACGATTGAGGTGCGCAAGTATCTCGACTCTCTGGGCTTCCTGGAGGTTGAGACTCCGGTGCTCATCGGTTCTACTCCGGAGGGTGCACGCGACTTCGTGGTTCCGTCACGCATGAACCCGGGTCAGTTCTACGCCCTGCCGCAGTCTCCGCAGCTCTTCAAGCAGCTCCTCATGGTTTCAGGCTTCGACCGCTACTTCCAGATTGCTAAGTGCTTCCGCGACGAGGACCTTCGCGCCGACCGTCAGCCTGAGTTCACTCAGATTGACTGCGAGATGAGCTTCGTGGAGCAGGAGGATGTCATCAATATCTTCGAGGGTATGGCTAAGCACCTCTTCAAGACTATCCGCGGCATCGAGCTCACCGAGAAGTTCCAGCGCATGACATGGCAGGACGCCATGAAGTACTACGGTAGCGACAAACCGGATCTCCGCTTCGGCATGAAGTTTGTCGAGCTGATGGACATCCTGAAGGGTCACGGTTTCTCAGTATTCGACAATGCAGCATATATCGGCGGTATCTGTGCAGAGGGCGCTGCAAGCTACACTCGCAAGCAGCTCGACGCTCTGACTGAGTATGTCAAGAAGCCGCAGATTGGCGCTAAGGGTATGGTTTACGCTCGTGTAGAGGCCGACGGCAACGTTAAGTCGAGCGTTGATAAGTTCTACTCTCAGGAGGTGCTCCAGCAGATGAAGGAGGCGTTTGGCGCTAAGCCGGGCGACCTGATCCTGATTCTCTCTGGCGACGACGCTATGAAGACTCGTAAGCAGCTCTGTGAGCTTCGCTTGGAGGTGGCTTCGCAGCTCGGTCTCCGCGACAAGAACAAGTTCGCCATCCTTTGGGTCATCGACTTCCCGCTGTTCGAGTGGGACGAGGAGGCAGGACGCTACGTGGCTATGCACCACCCGTTCACATCGCCGAAACCGGAGGACATCGCTCTGCTCGACACAGATCCGGGTGCCGTTCGCGCCAATGCCTACGACATGGTGATCAATGGTGTTGAGGTTGGTGGCGGTTCAATCCGTATCCACGACAGCAAGCTGCAGAACAAGATGTTCGAGCTGCTCGGATTCACTCCGGAGCGCGCTCAGGAGCAGTTCGGCTTCCTGATGGATGCCTTCAAGTTTGGTGCGCCCCCTCACGGTGGTCTGGCCTACGGACTCGACCGTTGGGTTTCACTCTTCGCAGGTCTCGACTCAATCCGCGACTGCATAGCATTCCCGAAGAACAATTCAGGACGTGACGTGATGACCGATGCTCCGGCAGCTCTCGACCCGTCACAGCTCGAGGAGTTGAATCTCATCGTCAACGTCAAGGAGAATAAGTGAAAGAGTCGGTCAGAATAGTCCGATTTGCCACGATAGGCACGCTCAACGCGCTTATCATAGCTGCTGTGGTGTGGCTGATGATGGAGAAGCTCTCGTGCGGATACATCGTCTCAAACATCACAGCCTACATCATTGCCCAGGTCCACAACTTCCTGTGGTGCAAGTACTGGATATTTCCGGCCGGCAATGAGGCGCGCCATGGCCTTTGGGGGCAGATTACTCTCTTCACGGCTGCATTCGCCGTCGCCTACCTCTCGCAGTTTCTGTTTCTGGTGGTGACGGTGGAACTCTTTGGTATGAATGAATACCTGGCACAGTTCATCGGCCTCATAATCTATGGTGCCGTGAACTTCATATCTAACAAGAAATTGACATTTACCAAATAATAGATCATTCGCATTATGGCAACAGTCGACGATAAGAAGATTATCTTCTCAATGGTTGGAGTGAGCAAGTCATTCCAGAACAACAAACAGGTGCTTAAGAACATCTACCTCTCATTCTTCTATGGGGCGAAGATTGGTATCATCGGTCTCAACGGATCGGGTAAGTCTACGCTTCTGAAGATTATCGCCGGACTCGATAAGTCCTATCAGGGCGAAGTGGTATTCTCGCCGGGCTACTCTGTGGGCTACCTGGCTCAGGAACCGCATCTCGACCCGACCAAAACTGTCAAGGAGGTGGTGATGGAGGGCGTACAGCCCATTGTCGACGCTCTCAACGAGTATGAGGAGATCAACCAGAAGTTCGGTCTGCCGGAGTACTACGAGGACCCCGACAAGATGGACCAGCTCTTTGCCCGTCAGGGTGAGCTGCAGGACATCATCGACTCGACCGACGCATGGAACCTCGACAGCAAGCTGGAACGCGCCATGGACGCACTGCGCTGTCCGCCCGAGGATCAGCCCGTCACCGAGCTTTCGGGTGGTGAACGCCGTCGTGTGGCTCTCTGCCGTCTGCTGCTCCAGAAGCCCGACATCCTGCTGCTCGACGAGCCTACCAACCACCTCGACGCCGAGTCGATTGACTGGCTCGAGCAACACCTGCAGCAGTATGAGGGAACGGTGATTGCCGTGACCCACGACCGCTACTTCCTGGACCATGTGGCTGGATGGATTCTTGAGCTCGACCGTGGCGAGGGTATTCCCTGGAAGGGTAACTACTCAAGCTGGCTCGACCAGAAGACCAAGCGCATGGAGATGGAGGAGAAGACAGCCAGCAAGCGCCGCAAGACACTCGAGAGAGAGTTGGAGTGGGTGCGCATGGCTCCCAAAGCCCGTCAGGCCAAGGGTAAGGCTCGTCTGAACTCCTACGACAAGCTGATGAACGAGGACGTGAAGGAGAAGGAGGAGAAACTCGAGATCTTCATCCCTAACGGTCCGCGCCTCGGCAACAAGGTGATTGAGGCTAAACACGTGGCAAAGGCGTTTGGCGACAAGCTCCTCTTCGACGACCTCAACTTCATGCTTCCGCCTAACGGCATCGTTGGCGTCATCGGTC
This sequence comes from uncultured Bacteroides sp., assembly GCA_964554075.1. Taxonomy (GTDB): domain Bacteria; phylum Bacteroidota; class Bacteroidia; order Bacteroidales; family Bacteroidaceae; genus Bacteroides. Next base: position 2,139 of record CAZKNB010000025.1, on the reverse strand, counting down.
CGAACGGCGCCGGAAAGACTACGCTCTTCCGTCTCATCATGGGTCTGGAGAAGGTGGACAAGGGCGAGTTTGAGGTTGGTGAGACCGTGAAGGTGGCCTACGTGGACCAGCAGCACAAGGACATCGACCCCAACAAGTCGGTCTATCAGGTCATCTCGGGCGGCAACGAACTGATCCGCATGGGCAACCGCGACGTGAATGCGCGTGCCTACCTGTCACGATTCAACTTCGCCGGAGCCGATCAGGAGAAGCTCTGCGGAGTGCTTTCGGGAGGTGAACGCAACCGTCTCCACCTGGCCATGGCGCTGAAGGAGGAGGGCAACGTGCTGCTTCTCGACGAGCCGACCAACGACATCGACGTAAATACGCTCCGAGCTCTGGAAGAGGGTTTGGAGGATTTCGCCGGATGTGCGGTAATCATCTCTCACGACCGCTGGTTCCTGGACCGTATCTGCACCCATATCCTCGCCTTCGAGGGCGACTCTAATGTCTTCTACTTTGAGGGCTCATACTCGGAGTATGAGGAGAACAAGATGAAGCGTATGGGAAATACGGAGCCGAAGCGCGTTCGTTACAGAAAGTTGATGAATGACTAAAGCGGGCTTACAGATTGTAATCTGAAACAAATGTTAACTACGGAACTGAAAGGGAGGGCAGAATTTGTCCTCCTTTTTTTGTGTCAATTATGCTACAATCCAGCTGTTTAGATTTACTAAAAATTAGACAGATAGAAAAAAAAGTGTCCTAATCGTATGTAATAATAGGAGAAATATTCCCATATTTGCAACACTAAAAATAATTTATAAATTTTAGTTTTTCGATTAATCGGTTTAGTAATGATTATGAAAAGAGTGCGATCTTTAATCTCAGTCATCATGCTGTTGATGGCTGTAGCTGTTCAGGCTCAGGTTACCACCTCGAGCATGGGCGGTAAAGTGACGGACGCCAACAATGAGACAATCATTGGTGCCACAGTGCAGGCGATCCATGAACCTTCCGGTACCGTTTACGGTGCCATTACTAATGTCGACGGACGCTACACCATCAGCGGTATGCGTGCGGGTGGTCCCTACAAGGTAGAGGTATCTTACGTAGGCTACCAGACAGTCGTATTCAAGGACGTTCAGTTGCAGTTGGGTGAGCCCCTGTCATTGAACGCATTCTTGAGAGAATCCAGTGAATTACTTGACGAAGTCGTTGTTGTTGCTTCAAAGAACAGCAACATGAAGAGCGACCGTGCAGGTGCAGTGACTAACCTTAGCAGTGAGCGCATCTCAGCCCTCCCGACAGTAAGCCGTAGCATGAACGACATCATGCGTATGTCTCCGCAGTCAGCAGTTACATCAAACGGTTTCGCAGCCGGTGGTGGTAACTACCGTCAGTCATATGTGACAGTCGATGGTGCTGCGTTCAACAACGCCTTCGGTATCGGCTCAAACCTTCCTGCCGGCGGTACTCCTATCTCTCTCGACGCCCTCGAGCAGCTCTCAGTGTCAATCACTCCGTACGATGTTCGTCAGAGCGGATTTACAGGTGCTGCCATCAACGCCGTAACAAAGAGTGGTACCAACGAGATCAAGGGTTCTGCCTACACTTACCTCACCAACAGTAAGTTGGTCGGCAAGAATGTCGGCGACAGCAAACTGAGCCTCGAGGACTCTCACAACTACACTTACGGTTTCACTCTCGGTGCGCCGATCATCAAGAACAAGTTGTTCTTCTTCGTAAACGGTGAGCTCGAGACCAACCAGTCAGCAGGTCCGTCTGCAAAGACATTCGATAACCCGGGCAACACAGAGGGTAAGATCAGCTCTCAGTACCACCGCCCGACATCTACTCAGCTTGATGCCATCAGCTCATACCTCAAGAGCAACTATGGTTACGAGACAGGTCCTTACCAGGGCTACACTCTCGACAACCCTGCTTACAAGATTCTTGCACGTGTGGACTGGAACATCAACAAGAACAATAAGCTGAACGTACGTTTCTCAACAACCCACACCAAGGACAGCAGCTCACCGTCATCATCAGTAAGCCCGATGACTGCCAGCGTAATCTTCCCGGGTGGTAACGGTATCTCTTCAGGCCAGGGTGCTTCAAGCAACTATGGTATGTACTTCAAGAACTCTCGTTACTATC
>CAZKNB010000024.1:0-12892 GCA_964554075.1 uncultured Bacteroides sp. | reverse complement strand
CTGAGTTCACTCGTATCCCTAACGACGAGAAGGATGTTACCGACGAGCAGCGTGCAACTATCGACAAGATTGTTGAGCGTCTCGAGGACGACGAGGATGTACAGAACGTGTACACCAACATGAAACCTGCTGTCGACGAGGAGTAAGAGTTAGGCTACCATGAAGACAGTTTATAAGACTGAGGGCACCTGCAGCAGTCACATTGAGCTGGATGTCTCTGACGACGGCGTGATCAATGAGGTGGCCTTCTGGAATGGCTGCAACGGTAATCTGCAGGGTATCTCTCACCTGGTGAAGGGTATGCGTGCAGAGGACGTGGTGGCACGTCTGGAGGGAATCAGATGCGGCATGAAGTCGACATCGTGTCCCGACCAGCTTTGTAAAGCTTTAAAGAAAATGGGGTACTGATTGACAGTCCTCATCGTTGAATTTTCTTTGTGTTTCTGTCGGCGGACAGAATGTAATTTAATGATTTACATTGATAAAAAGAGCCTGTCGTGATAGACAGGCTCTTTTTTTTATCAATATGCTTTGCTGGTGGGTTTATATCTTTCCGAGTATCTTGTCCATCACCCAGTTGGTGAGGGTGGCTGTCTCGCCGTCGCAGAGGCAGACCGACTTGCCAAGCAGATGGTCAACGACTGCCTGGATGAGGGGTTGCTGAACGTGCTCAGGCTGCGGACCTACGTTGATCTCCTCGCGTCCGCGCTCCGTGTGAAGCGCTATGGGGTCGTAGGTGAAGACGGAGAAGCAGATCATGCCCTTGTCACCGATTATCTCTATGCGGTCCTCCTTGGCTGAATCGTGGGCCACGAAGCACCACGAGCCGCTGCCTACCAGTCCGTTGTCGAACTTGAAGCAGGCACTGATGCTATCCTCTGCCTGATAGAGGCCTCCGCGGTTGCTCTTGAAGCCGCTGGCCTCGAGTATGCAGCCGAACATCTCCTGCAGCAGGTCGAGCTGATGGGGCGCAAGGTCGTAGAAGTAGCCTCCGCCGGCTATGTCGGCCTGCACTCGCCATGGCAGGTTGTCGCGGTTGTAGTCGAGCTCACGAGGCGGCTGTGCGAAGCGTATCTGCACGTTGATCACTCGTCCCACGGCACCACTGTCCACCAGCTCCTTTACCTTCTGGAAGTAGGGCAGGTAGCGACGATAGTAGGCCACGAAGCAGGGCACTCCTGTCTCCTTGGAGATGCGGTTGATGCGCGTACACTCCTCGTAGGTCTGTGCCATAGGTTTCTCTATGTAGACGGGCTTTCCCGCCTTCATTGCCATGATGGCGTAGGTGGCGTGCGAAGAGGGCGGAGTGGCGATGTAGACGGCGTCTACCTCGGGATCCTCGATAAGCTCCTGGGCGTCGTCGTACCATTTCTTCACGTTTCTCTCCTTGGCGTATGCACGGGCTTTCTCGCCGTCGCGGCTCATCACGGCGACGACCTCGGAGTTGGCTACCTTGCGGAATGCCGGTCCGCTCTTGGTCTTGGTGACCTCGCCACAGCCGATAAAGCCCCAATGAATTATCTTTTCACTCATATCTATCTCTCTTTCTATTTCTCTCTTATTTCATTTCTTATAGTACTTGTTGTAGAGGGCGCGATACTCCGCCGTCTTGGTGTAGTTGCGGAGGAAGGCGTTGAGGGTGTCCATCAGCGCGGGCGACGACTTGTCGGCTGCCCATGAGTAGAACTGCGTGAAGCCTACGTCGGTGCGGATGTCGATGTTGTCGAGCGTGCGTGCCTCGCTGCGTGCCACTGTAGCGTCGCATACGGTGTAGTCGATGTCGCCGTGTGAGACCATGTAGATGAGCTGCTCTGGCCCATACTTCTCTATCTCCTCTATATAGATGGTGTCGCCTATCTCGCTCTCCAGGTTACGCAGGCGCAGTGCCTCGGGTGAGCCCTTGACGATGTGTACTGTCCGTCCGCCCAGCTGCATCTGATTGCTGATGTAGGTGGTGTCGGAGTCGCTCTGCGGACGTCGCTGCACCAAGACCAGCTTGTTCAGTATGATGGGGTCGGAGAGGAGCAGGGAGTCGCGCATAGGTTCCGTCACCACGGTGCTGTAGGCGATGAGGTCGAAGCGTCCCTCGTCGAGACCCTTCATGCGCTCGTCGAAGCTCATGACCGGGGTTATCTCTGCCTTCAGCCCCAGCGAGGCTGCGAAGGCGTTGATGAGCGAGTAGTGGAATCCGGCTATCGTGTCGCCGTCTACGTAGTAGCTGACGGCGTTGTATTCGGTGGCAGCGCGGAGTGTTCCTTCGGCGCGTATCTCTTCAAAGTCGCGTGGCGATGCGCTGGTGTGCTTGTTGCGCGGCAGGAGGCTCAGCACCAGGGCGCAGACGACTGCCACACCGGCAGCCTTGAGTAGCATAAGTGTTCGTTTTGTCTTTTCCATATATGTATCGTTTATTCGTTTTCGGTAAAGTGGATGCGCGCCTCTTGCTTAATTGTAGAAGTTCCACGAGATTCCAATCTTCAGCAGGCGTGGATTGATTGGGTAGTGGGGCGCATAGAAGTACATCGAGTTGCCCATTCCCTGATTGACGTGGTACATCATGACGTAGATGCGTGTGCGTTTGAGCATGGCATTGAGGTAGACGTTGACCACGGGGTAGTTTCCTATCTTCACCATGTCATCCTCGGGCTGCAGGTAGAACTGGCCTGTGGCTGGCATGAAGGCTGGTGCGTAGTACTCGGTGAAGTAGCGCACGTCGGCTCCCATCTGCACGTTGAGCACCTTCTTGGCCAGCTTGAAATCGAGGTAGAGGTTGCTGTAGACGTTGATGTCGGGGAGCGGGAGCACTGTCTCGTTGCTCGACTTCTGCCATGTCACCTCGTTGTCCCAGTGGAGCACTCCGAGCTTGAAGTCCTGGTTGATGGTGGCCGAAACGACCTGCAGGCTTCCGGAGTACTGCTGCGGCAGCGCCTGATTGTTGAAGTAGGTGTAGTTCTTCACGTTCTCCACACCGCCTCTGAGGCGTGTGCGGGTGCGTCCGATGTTGAGTTCGCCCTCAATCTTGGTGCGGAACTCCTTGTCCATGTCGTCGTCCCAGTAGAAGTGCTTCGAATGGTAGTGACGCATGTAGAAGGATGCCAGGCGGTTGCTAATCTCACCGCGTGCGATGAACTTGACGGTGTCGCCCAGGGCGCGGAAGTTAAGGTCGATGTCGCCACTCGCGCTGAACTGTCCGATGGCCTTTGCCAGCAGTCCTATCTCGCCTACGGCATGGTAGTGGAGGGCGTTACCCTCACGCTTGGCGAGTTCGGCACCTACATAGAGCTCCTGCTCCTTCATGACGTCGCGTTTCAGCGGGTCGAGGCTCATCAGGCTGTACTTGCTGAAACGGTGTGAAGCGAAGGCGGTCAGACCAGCCTTGGCATACTTGTTGAAGCCTTCGAGAAGGGCTATGCCGAGGGTGTTCTTGACGCTGATGAAGGATGTCGAATCGGCGATGGTGAGATCGGTCGGGTCGATGTATGTATTCTTGTAATAGTCGGTCAGATTGTCGGTGGAGCCGAACTTATAGTTCGACCAGTCGACCTTCATGGTGTGGATGAAGCTGGTGACGGGCACGAACTCCTTCATGGCTGGCAGGGTGTCGCCCTCGGCCCTCTCCTTGTCGCGATAGAAGCCCACCTTGTAGCGGTTGGCGAGGTAGACGTAGCTGTTCTTGATACGCGTTGTGGCGTTGTCCATGACGGTCGGAATGTTGGTCGACTCGGTCAGCTTTCCTCCTGAGGCCATATCCTCGGGTCGAGTGATGTAGCGGTCGTCGGTGATACCGCCGTTCTGGTTTGCCTTGAGGTAGTTGTAACTATAGAGGAAGATGCTCTCGAAGCGGTCGCCAATGTAGCTCAGGAACGGCGCTGCATTGAAGTGCGCAGTGTTTGAACTCTCGTAGTAGCCACGGCCATAGAGGTAGTCGAAGTTGACACCGAAGGCCAGTGCACGGTTGGCGTTGACCGAGAAGTATGCCTTGAAGCGCTCCTCACCGTTGATCTTGTTTCCTGCCTTGTGGTAGGTGAGATTGGTGTAGGGCACGTTGCTGTTCGTGAAGTTGAACTGCGACGGACGCACGAAGAAGAAGGAGTAGGGCTCCATGAAGATGGTTGGTTCGGCGTCGTGGCGGTCGAAGAAGATGCGCGACAGGCGTGGCGCTCCCTCGTTGCCGAGGTAGTTGTAGCTGCCGTTCATTCCTTCGGTGAGGTTTGAGTTCTGGTAGTTGAGTCGTGCGGTGTCGGCGGGGATGCGGCCCACGTTGCCGAGGCGCTCGTCCACTCGCCACATATAGAGTGTAGGCGGGAGGCTCTTGACGTCGACATCGGTGGAGTCTACGTCGGGGCGCATCGATGGGTCGATCTGGTTGCCGAACTGGTCTACCAGGTTTCCGAACTCGTCGACTTTGTCTCCAAACGCGTTCTTAAGGTTTTGTGCATTGAGGGCTGACGCTCCCAATAAAGTCATTAATATATTTAATATTAGTTTTTTCTTCATAATGCCACAAAGGTATAGAAAAAATGCGCTTTGCGCAAAGGGTAAAGGGTATAAAAAAGGCGTCCACGAAAGTGAACGCCTTATATATTTTGGAGCGAAGCGACCAAACAGTCCGCATGGTCACTTTCTACTTACTACTTACTACTTTCTACTTAGTGTCGCCAAAGGCGACACTAATCATCCTTTTGCTCCCTGATAGAGGAATCGCTTGATGGACTTCTTCGGAGTCTTCTCGAACTCCTCAGCATAGATCTTCATGCGAGTGATCTGGCTGTATGCGGGGAGAAGCTGGTTGAGCGCCACACGGTTCTCCTCCATGATGCGCTCGAGGTCCTCATTCTTCAGGCCATTGGCGAAGAGCTCGTCGAAGTCGGGATAGACCAGACCAATCAGCTTATTGTTCTGGCTGATGATGATGCTCTCAGAGACGTAAGGCATGTTGTTTAGCTTATCCTCAATCTCCTCAGGATAGATGTTCTGACCGCTCGGACCGAGAATCATGTTCTTGCTGCGACCCTTGATGCTCACGTTGCCCTCCTTGTCCATCAGGGCAAGGTCGCCTGTGTGGAGCCATCCCTCGCTGTCGATAACCTCGCGTGTAGCCTCCTCGTTCTTGTAGTAGCCGAGCATGACATTCATTCCGCGGCAAACAATCTCGCCCGGAATTTCTTCCGGATTCTCTGACAGAATCTTGACATCCATACGTGGGGCTGCCTTTCCGCAAGATCCCAGCTTGATGCGTGTCCAGTCCTCGAAGGTGATGATCGGGCCACACTCAGTCATTCCGTAGCCCACGGTGTATGGGAAGTCGAACTTCTTCAGCAGCTCCTCGACATCGTGGTTGAAGGCAGCACCGCCTACAACAATCTCGCGGAAGTTGCCACCGAAGGCCTGAATCATCTGCTCACGGATGTTAGCCTTCACCTTATCGTTGATGATAGGCAACTTGAGCAGCAACTTCATCTTCGGAGTCTCCAGCAGCGGGAGCACGTTCTTCTTGATAATCTTCTCTATGATGAGAGGTACGGCGATGATGAGTCGCGGCTTCACCTCGTTGAATGCCTGATAGATGATCTTCGGACTCGGCATGCGGGTCAGGAAGAAGATCTGGCAACCTGCGGCAAACTCGTAGATGAACTCGAACGACATACCGTAGGTGTGAGCCATAGGCAGCATTGATACCACCTTGTCGCCGGCGTTAAGTCCCATCACACCGAAGGCAAACTCGGTGTTCGACCAGAGGCTGCGATAGGGGAGCATGACGCCCTTTGAATAGCTTGTAGTACCCGATGTGTAGTTTATAAGAGCCAATTCCTCGGGAGAGTCTTTGTGGTATGACACGTGCTCCTTGCGGAAGTTCTTAGGATACTTCTTGCCGAACATCTCGTTGAGGTGTTCACGAGCGTAGGTGAGCTTCTCTGAGCGTGTCACGAGGATGGAGAAGTCGGTCATCAGCATGATGCCCTCGAGGTTCGGCATTGCCGCCTCGTTGAGGTTCTCCCAGATCATGTCGCCCACGAAGAGCAGACGTGCATCTGAATGGTTCACAATGTTGTGTATGTTGTCCGACTTGAACTCGTGGTTGATAGGAACGACTACAGCTCCGTAGGTCAGTGCTGCCAGGAAGGCAACGCCCCAGTGTGAGCTGTTTCGGCCGCAGATGGCAATCTTGTCGCCCTTCACGATGCCGCTCTCCTCAAATATGATGTGGAGTTTCTCAATCTTGCGCGCCACGTCCTTATACTGGAGTGTCGCACCCTTATAATCTGTCAACGCATCAAGGTCCCAATGCTCCTTGATACTATCTTCAATATACTTTAAAAAAGAATTTTCCATCAAATTAAAATTACACATTTAGGGGATTTGTGTGCAAATGTAAACAATATATATTTAAATCTTTACTATTTAGGTGCTTTTTTGTACAAATAGAAAGCAATAAACGAATAAACGATGTTCGGAATCCACACGGCGATGAGCGTCGGCACGTTGCCATTGACGGCAAACGTGGAGGTAACTGTCTGAAACAGAATGTAAGAGAAGCTCAGTCCCAGTCCGATACCGAGATAGAGTCCTATTCCGCCCTTCGTCTTGCGTGAAGAGAGCGACACTCCGATGATTGTCAGGATGAAGGAGGCGAAGCAAGAGGCAATGCGCTTATAGTACTCTATTTCGAACTCCTTCAGGTTGGCCACTCCGCGTCGGCGCTGCTTGTCGATGTAGTGGGCAAGCTTGTTGCTCGGCATCATCTCGTGCATGTTCTTCATCACCAGGAAGTCCGAAGGCTCCATGTCGATGATGGTGTCCATCTGGTCGCCCTTCTCGATGTGCTCGTTGAGTCCGTCCAGCTCACGTATCACGTAGTCGTAGATGGTCCACTTGTTCACCGCGGTGGTGTCGTAGACCAGGCGTCGAGCCGTCAGGTGGGCAACCATCTTCTTATCCTCAAACTTGTCGAGCGAAAAGCGGTGACCGGTCTTGTTGTAGTCCTGATAGTTGTCGATGTAGGCAATGACACCCGGCTCCAGCTCGAACTGAATGTTGCGCGCGAAGGTCTGCTTGCGCGGCTTGATGTATTTGTCCTCGAAGTCTAGACGTGTGGCACTGCCCTGCGGAATGACGTAGGAGCCCAGCACAAAGGTGATGGCGGCGATGATGGCTGCCGAGATCATGTAGGGACGCATCATGCGCTTGAAGCTCATGCCTCCCGAGAACATCGCAATAATCTCCGAATTCTCTGCCAGCTTTGAGGTGAAGAAGATGACGGAGATAAAGACGAACAGCGGACTGAACAGATTGGCGAAGTAGGGGACAAAGTTCAGGTAGTAGTCGAACACAATGGCCTTCCATGGCGCATTGTGCTCGAGCAGTTTGTCCATTTTCTCATTGAAGTCGAAGACGACGGCAATGGAGATGATAAGTCCGATGGCAAACACGTAGGTGCCCAGGAACTTCTTTATGATGTACCAATCAAGTCGCTTGATATACCTGTTGCTTTTCATTTCTTATTAAAAATAGTTTTAGAGTCTTGTTGACACTCTCTTCACCATCATGGGTTTCCATGTGGCGAAGTCGCCAGCTATAATGTGTTTGCGCGCCTCGCGTACCAGCCAGAGGTAGAAGGCAAGGTTGTGGATTGAGGCTATCTGCATTGCCAGCAGCTCCTGTGCATGGAACAGGTGGCGCAGGTAGGCCTTCGAGTAGAGGGTGTCGACGTACGACGCTCCGTCTGCCTCGATAGGCGAATAGTCCATCTCCCACTTCTTGTTGCGCATGTTGATGATTCCATCCTTAGTGAAGAGCATGCCGTTGCGTCCGTTGCGCGTAGGCATGACGCAGTCGAACATATCTACTCCTCGCTCTATACCCTCGAGGATGTTGACGGGGGTGCCTACGCCCATCAGGTAGCGTGGCTTATCCTTCGGCAGAATCTCGTTGACCACCTCGATCATCTCATACATCTTCTCGGTGGGTTCGCCCACGGCAAGTCCGCCAATGGCATTTCCGTCGGCTCCCTTAGAGGCCACGAACTCAGCCGACTGCTTGCGCAGGTCGGTGTAGACGCATCCCTGAACGATGGGGAAGAGTGCCTGCGAATAGCCATACTTGGGCTCCGTCTCGTTGAAACGCTTGATGCAGCGGTCCAGCCAGCGATGTGTCAGTCCGAGTGACTTCTTGGCGTACTCGTAGTCGGCGGTGCCCGGCGGACACTCGTCGAACGCCATCATGATGTCGGCGCCGATGGTGCGCTCAATGTCCATCACCTTCTCGGGCGTAAAGATATGTTTGCTGCCGTCGATGTGTGAGCGGAACTCGGCTCCCTCCTCGCGCAGCTTGCGAATGCCTGCGAGCGAGAATACCTGAAAACCGCCACTGTCGGTCAGCATGGGGCGATCGAATCCATTGAACTTGTGAAGACCGCCTGCACGCTCAATCACCTCCAGTCCCGGACGGAGATAGAGGTGGTAGGTGTTGCCCAGGATAATCTGGGCGTTTATGTCGTTCTTCAACTCGGTGAGATGGACTCCCTTCACCGTGCCCAGTGTGCCCACCGGCATGAAGATGGGAGTTTCAATCTGTCCGTGGTCGGTCGTGATGAGACCGGCTCTCGCATTGGTCTTCGAGTCGTTGTACTGTAGTTCAAACTTCATATTTCTTTATTTGGCTTCCTTAATTGTAAAGTCTATCGCATTGTCCACCTTCTCGTCGGTCAGGGCGTAGGCGATCACGTCGCGTATGTCGCTGACATAGTGGAAGGTGAGTCCCTTCAGGTAGAGCGGAGGAATCTCGTCGATGTTCTTCTTGTTCTCCTGACAGAGGATAATCTCTTTGATGCCGGCGCGCTTGGCTGCCAGTATCTTCTCGCGTATGCCGCCAACGGGGAGCACCTTGCCACGCAGCGTGATCTCGCCAGTCATGGCCAGGTTGGGGCGCACCTTGCGCTGGGTGAAGGCCGAGACGAGCGACGTCACCATGGTGATGCCGGCCGACGGTCCATCCTTCGGAATGGCGCCTTCGGGCACGTGGATATGCACGTTCCAGTTGTCGAACACATCTGTATTAATATTAAAGCTGTCGGCATGGGCACGGATATACTCGAGTGCCAGCACAGCCGACTCCTTCATCACGTCGCCCAGATTGCCCGTCAGCGTCAGCTTGGAGCCCTTGCCGCGGCTCAGACTTGTCTCGATGAAGAGAATCTCGCCGCCTACGGCTGTCCATGCCAGACCTGTCACCACGCCGGCGTAGTCGTTGCCCTGATACTTGTCACGGCTATATTCGGCTGTGCCGAGTAGCTCGGTGAGGTCGGCGGGCTTCACGTCGTTGGTCATGATGCCCTTGCTGGTGTACTGGTATGCTATCTTGCGGAAGATCTTGCCAATCTTCTTGTCCAGCTCACGCACACCGCTTTCGCGGGTGTACGACTCGATAATCTTCTCGAGCGCAGGCTTCGACACCTTGATCTCATTCTTGCTGAAACCGTTCTCCTCAAGCTCCTTAGGGATGAGATGCTTGCGTGCAATCTCAATCTTCTCCTCGGTGATGTAGCCGCTCACTTCGATGAGCTCCATACGGTCGAGGAGTGGGGCGGGGATGGCGCCTATGTTGTTTGCCGTAGCGATGAACATCACCTTCGAGAGGTCGTAGTCGACATCGATGAAGTTATCGTGGAAGGCGGTGTTCTGCTCCGGGTCGAGCACCTCAAGAAGTGCTGACGATGGGTCGCCGCGTCCGTCGGAGAAGACCTTGTCAATCTCGTCGAGGATAAACACGGGGTTCGATGAGCCAGCCTTGATGATGCCGCTGACGATGCGTCCCGGCATTGCGCCGATGTAGGTGCGGCGGTGTCCGCGAATCTCAGCCTCGTCGTGCACTCCGCCGAGCGACATGCGCACGTACTTGCGCTTCAGGGCCTTCGCTACCGAGCGTCCGAGCGATGTCTTTCCTACTCCCGGAGGACCGTAGAGGCAGATGATGGGCGACTTCATGTCATGCTTGAGATGAAGCACTGAGAGGTGCTCCAGGATGCGCTCCTTCACCTTCTCGAGACCATAGTGGTCGCGGTTGAGCACGCGCTCGGCATTGGCAATGTCGAGGTTGTCCTCGGTATATTCGCCCCAAGGCAACTTGAGGAGAGTGTCGAGGTAGTTGAGCTGCAGGCTGTAGTCGGGCGACTGCGGATTGGTGCGCTCCAGCTTCACCATCTCCTTCTCGAAGGTGTCCGCCATCTCCTTGCTCCAATTCTTGGTGCGTGCCTTAGCTCTGAGTTCGTCGAGCTCCTCGTCGCTGAAGTCGCCAAGCTCATTCTGTATGGTCTTAATCTGCTGTTGCAGGAAGTATTCACGTTGTTGCTGGTCGATGTCCTCGCGTGTACGCATCTGGATGGACTCCTTGATCTCAGCCAGCTGCACCTCGCGGTTCAGCTTCTCGAGGAGGGCATAGGCGCGGTCGCGCATAGAGTTGATCGAGAGCAGCTCTATCTTCTCGTCCTTGCTGATAGGGAGGTGGTTGCAGATGAAGTCCACCATAGAGGGGCCGAGGCCGAGGTTCTTGATGGCAACGAATGCGTCGGGATTCGGAATGTCGTCCGACGACTTCGCGAAGCGCAAAGCCTGATCGCGGCATGACTGCAGCAGGGCGAAATACTCCTTATCGTCCTTCTCGGGGAATTCATCCTCAATGAGACGCACCGTTCCGCGCGGATATGCTCCGCCGTCCGACATGCTTGTCAGTTCGCAGCGTCGGAAGCTGTGGATTACGGCAGTGAATGTCTGGTCGGGCAGTTCGAGGATGCGCAGCACGCGTCCCACGGTACCGATATGGTGCATGTCGGAGAAGCCCGGCAGCTCGGTCTGCATGTCGCGTTGGCAGAAGAAGCCCACGAGGAGTCCCTTCTTATAGGCCTCGCGAACCAGCTTCAGCGAACTTCTGCGACCGATGGTGATGGGGAGAAGCACTGAAGGGAAAGCCACGACGTTGCGCAGGGGCAGGATAGGGATAATCTGATCCTCCTGCACCTTGAAGTCTTGCGACATCATGTCAGCCTCGCCGGGTCCCGAAATCTCTGCAATCACCGAAATCTGTGGATGGGCCATTGCCGGTATGTTGGTTTTCTTTTTCATCAATTAAGTTTTTGTTCTTCTAGTTTCCTTTCTATGTCGAGCTCTCATCATGCGCGGCTGTTCTCACGACCGCACACTGGCTCAAGCACGCAAAGTTAGTCGTTTCTTCGGGAATATCGAAATTCGGATATGATAAATATATATAATGAGGAACTTTATCGCTACTTTTGCCCTCGGAATAAAAAGATAACGACTATGGCTAATGAATATTTCAGATTCAAACAGTTCGAAGTGTGGCATGACAAGTGCGCGATGAAGGTGGGAACCGACGGAGTGCTGCTGGGAGCAATGGCACCCGCTGAGGGCACCAGACGGGTGCTCGACATCGGAACAGGCACGGGACTGGTGGCACTGATGATGGCACAACGCTGCCCCGAGGCGGAGATCACTGCCGTCGAGATTGTCGGCGAGGCTGCCCGACAGGCGGAGGAGAACGTGGCACGTTCGCCATGGAGCGACCGCATCAGGGTGGTCAACGCCGACTTCAAAAGCTTCACCGACGGCCGCCGCTTCGACACCATCGTCTCCAATCCGCCATACTTCGCCGAGTCGCTCACCTCGCCAGACCGCGACCGCACCTCGGCGCGACACACCACTGAGCTCGACTTCATGTCGCTCATCCGCCACGCCGCCGAACTCCTCAGCCCCGACGGCACCCTGACCCTCATCATTCCGACATCCGTGGTGACGAATATCGAAAAAATAGCTGCCGCCTACGGTTTATGTTCTGTCCGGAGAGTGGTGGTGGTGAATCGTCCCGGCGCGGCACCAAAGAGAACGATTGATACATTGGCGTTTATGCCTCGGACGCGCGAAGATGAAGTTGTATACATGAAGGATAAAAATGACAACTTTACGGACAAATATTGTTCCTACGTTAACAAGTTTTATCTCAAAATGTGACTTTCGGACAAATAAAAAGGCGAAAAATTTGCGAATGATAACTAAAGACCATACATTTGTCGTATAAAATAGTAAGTCTAATTACCGATGAAACGAATTTTAGTAAGTGGAGGTGCCGGATTTATAGGTTCTCACCTATGTACTCGATTAATTAATGATGGTCACGAGGTGATTTGTCTTGACAATCTGTTCACCGGATCAAAAAGCAACATTATGCACTTGATGGACAACCATAGATTTGAGTTCGTCCGTCACGACGTGACATACCCATATTCAGCCGAAGTGGACGAAATCTACAATCTTGCTTGTCCCGCTTCGCCGATACACTATCAACACGACGCCATTCAGACAATCAAGACATCTGTGATGGGAGCTATCAACATGCTTGAGCTGGCGCGCCGACTGAAGGCGAAGATTCTTCAGGCATCAACGAGCGAGGTCTATGGCGACCCGATCGTTCATCCTCAGGTGGAGGAGTATTGGGGAAATGTCAACCCGGTGGGTGTGCGTTCATGCTACGACGAGGGTAAGCGCTGCGCTGAGACTCTCTTCATGGACTATCATCGCCAGAATAATATAAGAATAAAGATTATCCGCATATTCAACACCTACGGTCCGCGCATGCTGCCGAACGACGGCCGCGTTGTTTCGAACTTTATGGTGCAGGCTTTGCAGAACCAGGATATCACTATCTACGGTTCGGGCAAACAGACTCGCAGTTTTCAGTATATCGATGATCTCATCGAGGGAATGATTCGCATGATGGCAACAGACGACGACTTTGTCGGTCCGGTCAACATCGGCAACCCTCACGAGTTCTCAATCCTGGAGCTGGCTGAGAAGATAATCAAACTTACAGGCTCTAAATCAAGAAT
>CAZKNB010000023.1:0-13018 GCA_964554075.1 uncultured Bacteroides sp. | reverse complement strand
CTGAAGTCGCGCTCGAACACAATGCGGCGCACACGCGGATTGGGCTTCAGCGTCACCTTGATAATCTCCGCCTCACCGTTAGGATTGGCAGTAAAGTAGGTGATGCGTGAGTCCGGCGTACCCTGAGTGACGTCGTACTCGCGGTCGCGCACGATGGATGTCACCGCGAAACGCTTGATGAAGGTCGTTCCCTCTTTGCCGTCGCGATATGCGACGTTGTATATCGTACGTTTATCGTTCTTCTTGAAGATATTTACATAAATGATGTTCTTGCCGACGAACTTCTTCTCTGCCACCGACGTAATCATATATCGTCCGTCGCGATAGAAGATGATGACATCGTCGAGATCCGAACAGTTGGCCACGAACTCATCCTTCTTGAGTCCCGTACCGATGAATCCCTCCTCGCGGTTGATGTAGAGCTTCTCGTTGGCCTCGGCAACCTTAGTCACCTCGATGGTGTCGAAGTTGCGCAGCTCAGTGCGACGCGGATAGTTCTTGCCGTACTTCTCCTTCAGCATACGGTACCAATCGGTGGTGTACTCCACGATGTTGGCCAGATGATTGTCGATAACCTCAACGTCACCCTTAGTCTTTGCGATAAACTCGTCGGCCTTGTCGGAGTTGAACTTCAGGATACGGCCCATCTTGATCTCCATCAGCTTGAGGATATCCTCCTTGGTCACCTCGCGCACGAACTGCGGATAGAACGGAGTCAGTCGCTCGTCGATATGCTCGCAAGCGGCATCCATACTCTTCGCCTGCTCGAACTCCTTATCCTTATATATACGCTCCTCGATGAAAATCTTCTCGAGCGAAGCGAAGTGGAGCAACTCCATGAGTTCTCCTCTATGAATCTCCAGCTCGCGGCGAAGCAGAGCCAGCGTATTGTCCACCGAACGGCGAAGCACGTCGCTCACCGTCAGGAAGTGAGGTTTACGGTTATCGATGACGCAGCAGTTAGGCGACACGCTCACCTCGCAGTCGGTAAAGGCGTAGAGAGCGTCGATTGTCTTGTCGGACGAAGCTCCAGGCGCCAGGTGAACCAGAATCTCGGCGTTGGCAGATGTGTTGTCGTCAATCTTGCGCACCTTGATCTTACCCTTGTCGATAGCCTTGAGGATAGAGTCGATAAGCGTAGGCACCGTCTTGCCATAAGGAATCTCCGTGATGACCAGCGTCTTATTGTCCAGCTTATTAATCTTGGCACGAATCTTCACCACTCCGCCGCGCTCACCGTCGTTGTACTTCGACACGTCGATTGAGCCACCCGTCTGGAAGTCCGGATAGAGTTTGAATGGATTGCCATGCAGATACTCGATGGCAGCGTCGCAGATTTCGTTGAAGTTGTGCGGCAGAATCTTTGACGAAAGACCAACGGCGATACCCTCAACGCCCTGCGCCAGCAACAGCGGGAACTTCACCGGCAGCGAAACCGGCTCCTTGTTGCGCCCGTCGTAGGAGAGCTTCCACTCCGTAGTCTTAGGATTGAAGAGCACATCGAGCGCAAATTTAGAGAGACGCGCCTCGATGTAACGCGGAGCAGCCGCACCGTCACCTGTAAGAATGTTACCCCAGTTTCCCTGGCAGTCAATCAGAAGGTCCTTCTGACCCAGCTGCACCAGGGCGTCACCGATAGAGGCATCGCCGTGCGGGTGAAACTGCATGGTGTGACCGACTATGTTTGCCACCTTGTTATAGCGTCCGTCGTCCAGTCGCTTCATAGAATGCAGGATACGACGCTGAACAGGTTTCAGGCCATCCATTACGTGAGGAACGGCACGTTCCAGGATAACGTACGACGCATAGTCCAGAAACCAATTCTGGTACATGCCCGTAAGCTGATGTTTCACGTTCTCGTCTTTTGTATCTGCCGGTTTATAGTCAGAATGTTCTTCAGGAATTTCGATGATCTCGTCACTCATAGGTTAATGCTCCGCTCGTTTTTTTACAACAAATTATCTTTTTTACATCAAATATATTATGATGTGCAGGCAAAAATACA
The DNA here is from genome assembly GCA_964554075.1 of uncultured Bacteroides sp. Lineage (GTDB taxonomy): Bacteria > Bacteroidota > Bacteroidia > Bacteroidales > Bacteroidaceae > Bacteroides. The sequence goes on along the minus strand of CAZKNB010000023.1, from coordinate 11,013 downwards.
AATTATCTCCAAAAAAATCATTTACTTTGCCGATTATTTATAAAGTGCTAACATGCTAAATGACTGCATAAGGCACAATCTATAAACAAGTTTATTTTGATATGGCACAAGAAGATGTTTTTAAGAAACTGGTATCACACTGCAAAGAGTATGGTTTTGTATTCCCCTCAAGTGATATCTATGACGGACTGGGAGCCGTTTATGATTATGGACAGATGGGCGTAGAGCTCAAAAACAATATCAAGAAGTACTGGTGGGAGAGCATGGTGCTCCTGCACGAGAACATTGTCGGCATCGACTCTGCAATCTTCATGCACCCGACCATCTGGAAGGCTTCCGGTCACGTTGACGCATTCAACGACCCATTGATTGACAACAAGGACTCAAAGAAGCGCTACCGCGCCGACGTTCTTATCGAGGATCAGATTGCGAAGTACGACGAGAAGATCAACAAAGAGGTTGCCAAGGCTGCTAAACGCTTCGGCGACGCCTTCGACGAGGCTCAGTTCCGCAGCACCAACGCACGCGTCCTTGAGCACACTGCCAAGCGCGACGCACTCCACGAGCGTTTCGCCAAGGCACTCAACGCCAACGACCTCGAGGAGCTTCGCCAGATTATCATCGACGAGGAGATTGTTTGTCCTATCTCAGGTACAAAGAACTGGACAGAGGTTCGTCAGTTCAACCTTATGTTCTCAACAGAGATGGGTTCTACTGCCGACGGTTCAATGAAGGTTTACCTTCGTCCGGAGACAGCACAGGGTATCTTCGTCAACTACCTTAACGTACAGAAGACAGGCCGTATGAAGATTCCGTTCGGTATCGCACAGATTGGTAAGGCATTCCGTAACGAGATTGTAGCACGCCAGTTCATCTTCCGTATGCGCGAGTTCGAGCAGATGGAGATGCAGTTCTTCGTAAAGCCGGGCACAGAGCTTGAGTGGTTCAAGAGCTGGAAGGAGACACGTCTGAAGTGGCACAAGGCACTTGGCTTTGGCGACGACCACTATCGTTTCCACGACCACGACAAACTCGCCCACTATGCCAACGCAGCTACCGACATCGAGTTCCTCATGCCGTTCGGCTTCAAGGAGGTTGAGGGTATCCACTCACGTACAAACTTCGACCTCAGCCAGCACGAGAAGTATTCAGGCAAGAGCATCAAGTACTTCGATCCTGAGCTCAACGAGTCATACACTCCGTTTGTCATCGAGACATCAATCGGTGTCGACCGTATGTTCCTCAGCATCATGAGCGCATCCTACTGTGAGGAGACACTCGAGAATGGTGAGACACGCGTAGTCCTCAAGCTCCCTGCAGCGCTTGCTCCGGTCAAGCTTGCCGTACTTCCGCTTGTCAAGAAGGATGGTCTGCCCGAGAAGGCACGCGAGATTATCAACGACCTGAAGTTCCACTTCAACTGCCAGTACGACGAGAAGGACAGCATCGGAAAGCGTTATCGCCGTCAGGATGCCATCGGTACTCCGTACTGCGTCACTGTTGACCACCAGACACTGGAGGATGGATGCGTCACACTCCGCAACCGCGACACAATGCAGCAGGAGCGCGTGGCCATCAGCGAGTTGAACAACATCATCGCCGACCGCGTAAGCATCACTTCATTACTGAAAACTCTTCAATAACATAAATTGCCCAAAAATGAACAGCAAATTTTTTCTGGCACTTATGTTCGTCGCTACCCTTCTGATGTGCTCCTGCTCGGAGTCATCAGAGGTTAGTAAGTACGACAACTGGCAGACACGAAATGAGGCATACATCGATTCGCTTTACGATGTCTACACCACGCATGCCGACCGTGGCGGCCTCGACACAATTCATCTCCTGACAGCGCCCAGCGAGTACCTCTTCATCAAGAAGCTCTCGCCGGTGACCGACCTCGAGGGATATGTCTACGACCCCACACAGATTCCTCTCGACCAGAGCACATCTGTCGACGTCTACTACCGTGGCACAAACATCCTTGGCGAATACTTCGATGGCTACACAGGCTCCGAGCCGACAGTGTTCGACGCCCCCTCCACATTCACCGTCACTTATGGCAGTGTGATTACAGGATGGTGGGAGGTGCTCCAGCGCATGGGAGTCGGTGAGCGTTGGGAGGTCTACATACCTTGGGACCTTGCCTACGGCTCGAGCGGCTCAAGCTCAATCCTCGGATATTCAACATTGATATTCGACATGCAGCTACTCCGAATCAACAATCTATCATTCGATAATTGATCCCAAAGGGAGGCGAAACCGGTTCGCCTCCCTTTTTTATTTCCCCGCCTTTCCTCTCTCGACACGCCCTCTTCGGCACTCCGCCCCACCCCAGCCCACAACAGCCTCATCCCCAACCGTTTCAATTATCACCGTGCTCGCCAAACAGCAGTTTCGGCATGCCCAAGTGTTAAAACTCTGACATTATGATAATTCTTAAGAACTGTTATCGACAGTTCGCATTTAACACAACATTTAACGAACAATAGACCATTTTCAAATTACCATCCAAAGCGCTTTTTCGCTAACATTTTGTAATCAAAACAGAATTTTGTCCGAATTTATACCACAAATGGGTTATTTTTATGGATAAAAGTGCAATTTTTATATACAAACTATTGCATCGTATTACTCAGACACATATATTCGCCACGTTAAACATCTGTTCACAGAATGGATGTATCTTTTATAATTATATTTAAATTAGGTTTTATGAGGAAAACACTGTTGTTATTCATGGCTTACATCTCAATTGGTATAAGCCTGTTGACTGCGCAAAATGTCAGTGTACGAGGCGTAGTCTTATCGGAAGAGGATGGTGCCCCAATCGTGGGAGCTTCCGTACTCGTGAAGGGTACAACTGTTGGAACAGTTACCGACATAGATGGTCGGTTCCATCTTTCCAACGTGCCCGCATCGGCAAAAACTCTTGTTGTTTCGTATATCGGAATGCAGAAACAAGAGGTATCCATCAAACCCAACCTTAAAATCTCTTTGAAGTCCGACAGCGAGATGCTTGAAGAGGTTGTCGTAACCGGTATGCAGAAGATGGATAAACGACTCTTCACCGGAGCAACGACAAGACTTTCGGCAGACGATGCCAAGCTGAACGGTATCGCCGATATCAGCCGTGGACTTGAGGGACGTGCAGCCGGCGTATCAGTACAGAACGTTTCTGGTACATTCGGTACAGCTCCGAAGATTCGTGTACGTGGTGCCACATCAATCTACGGTAGTTCAAAACCGTTGTGGGTTGTCGATGGCGTCATCATGGAGGATGTTACAGAGGTCAGCGCCGATGATTTGTCATCAGGAGATGCTGAGACCTTGATTTCATCAGCCATTGCCGGATTGAACTCCGACGATATCGAGAGCTTCCAGATTTTGAAGGATGGTTCCGCTACATCTATATATGGTGCACGCGCCATGGCTGGTGTCATCGTCGTAACCACCAAGAAGGGATCTGCCGGACACAGCAAGATCAGCTACACTGGTGAGTATACAATGCGTTTGATTCCTAGCTACGGCAACTTCAACATCATGAACTCTCAGGAGCAGATGGGTGTCTACAAGGAGATGCAGCAGAAGGGATGGTTGAACTTCTCTGATACATATCGTGCATCAAACAGTGGTGTATATGGTAAGATGTATCAGTTGATGAATACCTACGACGCAACTACAGGAACATTCGCACTTGCCAACACTACCGAGGCACAGACCGAGTACCTGCAGGCTGCCGAGTACCGCAACACCGACTGGTTCAGCGAACTCTTCAACACCAATATCCAGCACAACCACTCAATCAGTATCTCATCCGGTACTGACAAGGTATCCTTCTATGGTTCAATCAGTGCCATGGTCGACCCGGGATGGTATAAGCAGAGCTCTGTAAACCGTTACACAGCCAACATGAATACAACTATCAACATCTCAAAGAAGTTGTCATTCACTGCCATCACATCAGGATCTTACCGTAAGCAGAAAGCGCCTGGAACATTGAGCCAGACCACAGACCCGGTTTATGGTGAGGTCAGCCGTGACTTTGATATCAACCCGTATTCATATTCAATGAACACGTCACGTACACTTGATGCGAATACATTCTATACTCGTAACTACGCTCCGTTCAACATCCTTTATGAGTTGGACAACAACTATATGGATCTCGATGTCACCGACCTCAAGTTCCAGGGCGAGTTTAAGTACAAACCTATCAAGGGACTCGAGCTCTCTGTTCTTGGTGCTGCCAAGTACTCTCAGACCAGCAACCAGCACACCATCACCGAGAATTCAAACCAGGCACAGGCCTACCGTGCTATGGACGATTCAACAATCCGCGACTCCAACCCATGGTTGTACGATGACCCGGACTACGACTACGACCTGCCTCAGACAGTATTGCCTACAGGAGGTTTCTTCATGCGTACCGACTATAAGATGTTGTCATACGACTTCCGTGCCACAGCAAACTACAACAAAAACTTTGGCGACGACCACATCATGAACCTCTTCGGAGGTATGGAGACCAACAGCGTTGACCGTAACAAGACCTACTTCAACGGTGTCGGCATGAACTACACAATGGGTGAGCTTGCTTCCTTCAACTACCTCTTCTTCAAGAAACTTCAGGAGGCAGGTACAGAGTACTACACATTGAGCAACACATACAGCCGTTCAGCAGCCTTCTTCGCCAACGGCACATACTCATACCAAGGTAAGTACACCGTCAACGGAACAATCCGTTACGAGGGTACCAACCGTCTGGGTCGTTCACGTTCAGCACGCTGGTTGCCTACATGGAACGTATCCGGTGCATGGAACGCACACGAGGAGGAATTCTGGGAGCCTATCAAGGATAAGTTCTCTTACCTCTCACTCAAGGCATCTTACTCACTTACCGGTGACCCGGGTCCGACAAGCGTAAGTAACTCACTCGTTCAGATTGAGTCATACAACACTTATCGTCCATCCGCAAGCATCCAGGAGACAGGACTTAAGATTAAGAACCTTGCAAACTCAGACCTTACCTATGAGAAGAAGCACGAGATCAACATCGGTGCCGACATGGGATTCCTGAAGAACCGCATCAACTTTGCCATCGACTGGTACAAGCGTAACAACTACGACTTGATTGGCCCGACTGAGACAGCAGGTTGGGGAGGTCAGATCACTAAGTATGGTAACATCGCCACAATGAAGTCACACGGTGTTGAGTTGACATTGACAACAAAGAACATCGTCACTAAGGACTTCTCTTGGACATCTAACTTCATCTTCTCACAGGCAAAGAACAAGGTTACCGAGCTCTCATCACAGAAGTCAGTAATCGACGTTGTCAGTGGTTCAGGATTTGCACTCCAGGGCTACCCTGTACGTGGTTTGTTCTCTTACAAGTTCTTAGGTCTTAACGAGGATGGTCTTCCAATCATTCTTGACCAGGACGGCAACGCCACTTCAGACGGTAACGACATCGACTTCCAGAGCAAGAACCTTGACAACCTTGTTTACGAAGGACCTACCGACCCGACAATCACCGGATCATTCGGTAACGTATTCGCATACAAAGGCTTCAAGCTGAATGTCTTCATGACATATTCATTCGGTAATGTAATCCGTCTTGACAACGTGTTCAGCAACAAGTACACCGACCTCGTTGCAATGCCTAAGGAGTTCAAGAACCGTTGGGTGAACGCAGGCGACGAAGCAACGACCAACGTTCCGGTTATCGTTTCTGCACGTCAGTCAGGCACCGACCGTTACCTGAAGACACTGTACAACGCCTACAACTACTCTACTGCACGTGTTGCCAAGGGTGACTTCATCCGTATGAAGGAGATTTCTCTCACCTACGACTTCCCGAAGAAGTGGATTAGATCAATCGGCGTCAACGACCTCTCATTGAAGCTTCAGGCAACAAACCTCTTCTTGATTTATGCCGACGACAAGCTCAACGGTCAGGATCCTGAGTTCGCTCGTTCAGGTGGTGTATCTGCCCCTGTGCCTCACCAGTTCACTCTGACACTTAAGCTGGGAATCTAAACAAATCTGTAATAATTAAAGATGATTATACAATGAAGACAAGAACAATATATAAATATGCTGCGGCGTTCCTCCTGGCAGGAGCTACCCTCGCATCCTGCGACGACTTTCTGGACAAGACTCCGGACAATCGCGCCACCGTGGACTCCGAGGAAAAGGTAACAGCTTTGTTGACTTCAGCCTACCCGGGTGCGGGTTTTGCATATCTCTGCGAGATGTATTCAGACAACATCGACAAAGAGGATGTAGCCACCTACACCACATACCAGAAGATTGAGGAAGAGGCTGCACTTTGGAAAGACGTAACCTACAACGATGAGGATGGCGATAGCCCCAACGCTTTGTGGGACAAGCACTATATCGCAGCTGGTGCTGCCAACCAGGCACTTGAGGCTATCAAAGAGCTCGGCGAACCCGAGAGTCTTAACGGACAGAAGGCCGAGGCACTTATGTGTCGTGCCTACGCTCACTGGGTATTGGTAAACATCTTCTGTAAGAACTACAACCCAGAGACAAGCGCCACAGACCCGGGTATCAAATACTCTGAGTCACCTGAGACACAGCTCATCCCCGACAACGACCGCGGTACGGTTGCTGAGGTTTACGAGAAGATTGACCGAGACATTCAGGAGGCTTTGCCGCTGCTCGACGATGGCCACTTGACTGTTCCTAAGTATCACTTCAACAAGAGAGCAGCCTATGCGTTCGCCGCACGTTTCTACCTCTTCTACACACAAAAGGATGGTTCTAACTACGATAAGGCAATCAAGTATGCAAGCGAGGCTCTCGGCAACAACCCGACAACAGTGCTTCGTGACTGGGCCACAGTCGGAACAAAGGCAATCAACAACTCTGTTCGTGCAATGGCATTCACAGACGCCAGCGATCCTGCCAACTTCCTGATTGCATCAACCTATTCACTCTGGGCACGCGTATGTGGCCCTTACGGATTGGCCTACAAGTATTGCCACGACAACTTCATCGCCAACAACGAGACATGTGCAAAGAACCCTTGGGGAACAAAGAGTACACTCTACTACAGCATCCCTCAGTATTCAAGCATGCCTAAGGTCATCATGGCGAAGACAGCCGAGTACTTCGAGTACACAGATGTTGTCAACGGCATCGGTAACCCTCACGATATGTTCGTACTCTTCTCATCAGATGAGACACTGCTCGTCCGCGCAGAGGCTTACATCCTGAAGGGCGACTACGAGAATGGAGCTGCCGACCTCAACCTTTGGGGAACACGCTTCTACAAGAACGCTACCGACAAGACATCCGACGAGATTGCAGACTTCTACGATCAGCTTGACTACTACACTCCGGACGCTCCGACCCCGAAGAAGGCTCTTAATCCCGAGGGATTCACAGTCTCAGCAGGCAAGCAGGAGAACATGATTCACGCCGTACTTGCAGCACGCCGCATCCTGTTGCTCCACGAGGGATTCCGCTGGTTCGACGTTAAACGCTACGGTATCGAGATCTATCGTCGTGCTATCAAGAACAACAAGCTGAACGAGATAATCGATACAATGAAAAAAGATGATCCACGCCGTGCCATCCAGCTTCCGCAGAGCGTAATCGCAGCTGGCGTAGAGGCTAATAAACGCTAAAACGAATTACAATGAAGACGAAGAAATACATACTAGCATTAAGCATGATTGCCGCGATGTTCACTCTCGGCTCATGCAACGACGATAATGATTTGGATTCAAATAGTATCTTCAACGTTAAGACTGCTCAGGCCAAGCAGAACGAGTTTGACGCATGGCTGCTGAAGAACTTCACCAACCCATACAACATCCGACTGATGTATCGTCTGGAGGATATGGAGGCTGACTTCGACTACACCGTCGCTCCGGCTGACTTCGAGCTCTCACAGATTCTGGCCAAGATTGTGAAGTACGCATGGCTTGAGGCTTACGACGAGGCAGCAGGCATCGACTTCACTCGTACCTACGTGCCGAAAATCATCCACTTCATCGGTTCCGCACAGTATCAGAACAACGGAACAATGATCCTGGGTACAGCCGAGGGCGGATTGAAGGTAACACTCAACCTTGTCAACAGTCTGCAGATTAATCGTGACTTCCTGAACACATACTACTTCCGTACTATGCACCATGAGTTCACCCACATTCTGAATCAGACTAAGAACTATGATACCGACTACGAGAAGATCAGTGAAGGTCTCTACGTCAGTGGCGACTGGTATCTGACCACAGATGCCGCAGCACGTAAGCTAGGATTCATCCGTAACTACTCTATGAGTGCCCCTGAAGAGGATTATGCCGACATGGTTTCAATGTATGTCTGCCACACCCCGACCGAGTGGGCAGCCTTCATGACTCAGGCTGGAACAAGCGGTGCTGCTATCCTTGACCAGAAGCTGGAGATGATCAAGACCTACTTCACCAACGAGTGGAACATCGATCTTGATGAGCTTCGCGACATCGTAAACCGTCGTATGGATGATGTCTGCGACGGCGTTCTCGATTTGAGTCCTATTGTTACAATTGACTAACCCTTAATGATTAGCAAACTTATGAATAAACTTAGTTATATTTTTATAGCAGGAATGTCACTACTTGCGACAGCCTGCACAATCGAAGAGGACGATTTGTTTGAAGAATCCGCCGCTCAGCGAATGAACAATGCAGTGCTCAGCAACACTGAATTGCTCGAGAGTTCAGAGAATGGATGGGTGTTCAACTACTTCGTTGGTCACGACGACGACTCACAGGGTGGACTGGTCCACACCATCCGATTCAAGGACGGTAAGTCATACTTCCGTTCAGAGGCTGCCGTTGACCCATACGCAGAGTACGCATCACTCTATCAGGTTAAGGGTGAGCAGGAGTGCTTGTTGACATTTGATACATACAACGATGTCTTCCACTACTGGTCAGAGCCAAAGGGCAGCTCATCTCCCGATGGATATGAGAGCGACTACGAGTTCGCATTCAAGCGTATCAGTGCCAACCAGGATACCATCACCCTCAAAGGTAAGAAGTATGGTCAGTATGCTCAGCTCATCCGTCTGAAGGAGAGTGGAGACAAATACATGGACGAGGTCTTCGAGCAGAGCGACAAGATCAACGACAACTTCTACGAGACAATGACGGTTAATGGTAAGAACTACGACATCGCTATTAGCGGCAAGATCTTCTCTTACAGCGTAACGGAGGGCAGCGGCGAAGATGAGACAGTCTCTACCTACGACGTTCCATTCGTTTACAACAACGAGGGTATACATCTTTACAGTGCCGTCACTCTCGATGGAGTTACATTCCAGGACTTGACGTACGATGAGAGCAGCCGTGACCTTTCGGCTGTCGGAGCTTCCAGCGCAAAGATTGTCCACTCTGTGGATACTCCGCTCGAGTATGAGGATTTGATTGGCACATACACCGTCGTAATGGATGGCGAAGAGGGAACAATTACAGTGAAAGCCAATGTCAGCGGCGAGAGCTATACTATTACTGGATTAGCTTACAAAGCCATCACTGCAAAGTTCAACAAGGATAAGGGATCTTTCGAGATTCACCCGCAGGCAACAGGAACATTCCTTGGTTACTACTACTTCTTCCTCTCACTCTACAATGGTAGTGCATACTCTATTGATACCAGCCTCTATCTTGTTGGTTACAACTTCGTAAAGAATGGAACAACCACAATAAGATTCAAGGGAGGTCCCGGAGCAACTGCATACTCATCATTCCGTGAGTTTGCATTCTACAACTCTGCATATTCTTCTCTTGCAGGATACTGGACTGCATACGATGACCCATTGGTATTTGTAAAGGATTAACTCATTAAAACGTAAGAAATATGAGAAAGATATTTGGATTATTAACAGGACTTGCACTCGTCTTCGGTTTCGCTGCCTGCGATGACGGCTATGAATACGAGGCGCATGTATCCACACTTAAAATAGTAAAGTCGGAAGTCTCATTCCAGAACACTGCCAGCACTGGCTACGTTGAGGTTGAGTCTCCCACTACAATCAGCGCGAAGGTGTCTGATGCATGGTTGACTGCTACTGTCAACGGAAACAGAGTGAACGTAACTGTTCCTCACTACAACGACATCGACTCTCGTAACGCCACACTGACCATCTACAACAGCACAGATACTGTGACTGTTCCTGTACATCAGTCTGGTTCTCTCTTCTCAGTACCTGTCGACGATACATACCTTCTCGACCCGACAGATGCCGCAGTTGAGGTATCTACCGAGAAGATTACAGTTGACTACAATATCACTACATCTGTCGACTGGATTAAGGTTGTGAAGAAAGCCAACAGCATCACTCTTGCGCTCGACGACAACAAGGGTACATACCGTAAGGGTACCGTTACCTTTGAGAGCGTAAACGGTGCACAGAAGACCGTTCTGCTTTGCCAGCTCGGTGCGTCGTTCGCTGGAACCTACTCAGCCATCTGGAGTCAGCTTGACTCTAATGGCAACACTGTGAAGTACAAACTTCCGCAGATGACCATCGAGGATGCAGGCAACAATGTATTCAACATTGCCGACCTTGTAGAGGAGGGTCCTATTCCTCTGACCTACGACCCGAGCACTCATACATTCGATTTGCCTAACGGCACTCGTATTGGTGAATGGTCTCCAGCCGAAGGTACAACCTATTATCTATATGCTATCATCAACTACACAAACTCAGCTGGTAACAACTATATCAGCTGGAACACGGCATCTGCCAACTACCACGTTTACTTCAAGGCTGAGATTGACTCCGAGGGTAACCTTTACATCAACTGGTACGACTCTCAGAAGTTTTCTCCGACCTACTACACTCAGCTCGGATTCTTGATCCAGGCTCTCAAGGCCGACAAGTTTGCTTCGGCAAACAGCCTTGGCTACGTGTACATGTTCCGTGGTTTGACAATGGAGTTGCTTGATGAGTAATCCAATGGGTTGCCATCAACTCTCAACCAGATAAAGATGGAT
>CAZKNB010000022.1:6326-13104 GCA_964554075.1 uncultured Bacteroides sp. | reverse complement strand
GGCGGCGTGCAGTCTTGCGGATCCATGTCGGATGGAAGTATGCGCTCTCGATGAAGACATTCTTGGTCTCCTCGGTTGAGCCAGAGTCGAGACCGCCGAATACACCGGCGATACACATAGGCTCCTCGGCATTGCAGATCATCAGGTCGCGCTCGCTGAGCTTATGTTCAACGCCGTCGAGAGTGACGAACGGAGTACCCTCAGCGACAGTCTTCACGATGACCTTGCCACCCTTGATCTTGTCTGCATCGAAGCAGTGGAGCGGCTGACCGAAAGCGTGGATGATGTAGTTAGTGACGTCCACCACGTTGTTGATAGGACGCAGACCGATAAGGCGCAGCTTGTTCTGCAGCCACTCGGGACTCTCCTTCACTGTGACACCGCTGATGGCAACGCCTGCGTAGCGCGGGCAAGCCTCCTGGTTCTCCACGCTCACCTCAATGTTGAGGTCGTGGTTGTCAACTGCGAAGCCATCTACCGACGGACGAGTCAGAGTAGCCTCCATGCCGTGGCGCTTCAGGTAAGCGTAGAGGTCGCGTGCCACACCGTAGTGAGAGCAGGCGTCTGCACGGTTAGGAGTGATGTCCACCTCGAGCACGTAGTCGCTCTTGATATTGTAGTAGTCCTTGGCGGGAGTACCCGGCACAGCGTCAGCTGGGAGCACGATGATGCCGGCATGGTCGGTACCAATGCCGATTTCGTCCTCTGCGCAGATCATACCGACAGACTCAACGCCACGGATTTTAGACTTCTTGATTGTGAATGATTCGTCGCCGCTATAGAGCTTAGTGCCCACGGTAGCGACCACCACCTTCTGTCCCGCAGCCACGTTAGGCGCGCCGCAGACAATCTGAGTAGGCTCACCGTTGCCGAGGTTTACGGTTGTGATGTGTAAGTGGTCAGAGTTAGGATGGTCGATGCAAGTCAGCACCTCACCGATGACGATACCCTCGAGTCCGCCCTTGATGGTCTGTACCTCCTCTACTCCTCCAGTCTCCAAGCCGACAGAAGTGAGAGCCTCCGCAACCTGCTCTGGTGTCAGGTCGAAGTTCACGTACTCCTTAAGCCAATTGTAAGAGATATTCATATCGTTGTATTTTATATTTATTCCTTTGATTCTAAAAGACACGCAAAGTTAGTAATAATTTTCGACCAACGACAATGATTCTCTACTTTTTCTATTTTAAGATGGCTGAACCTATTCCGATGGAAAAATAAACCACTGCTTTACAAAAAATTCTCAATGGATTTTCTGTAATGCAAAAAATGGATTACCTTTGGGGTGTTAGCTTTAGATAAATGGCTAATGTTTTGAGAAATACCACAAACCAATGATTAGCGAATACTGTTTAATAATTCTTGCAGCTCTCCTGGCGGTGTCTGCCACATGGAAACTGCTCAAACTGCGTCCAAAAGGATGCAGCAGCCATAAATCTACCCTGACACAGGGCGACATCATCGACAACAACAGTCCACAGCCTCAGGGCAGTCTGCTCCACGACTTCGACGTCAGCAACACACTGCCGCTGCGCGGAGTGCTGGCTGTCATCATCGTCTGCCACCACCTCGGCCTCATTTACCCCAACGACCCGATAGGAGCCTTTACGAAGTTCGGAGCACCGACGGTGGCTGTCTTCTTCTTCATCTCGGGCTACGGCCTCACCGTATCACTCATGAAGAGGGGCGAAAAGTATCTCGACGGATTTCTCTGGCATCGTCTCAGCAAGATATTACCTGTATTCCTGACACTCACCATCGCCTATGCCCTCTACCTCTGCTTCGGAAGGGGTATGAGCGTCGGCAAGATTGTGCACGACTGTACGAAAGGAAGCTTCCCACTACCCGACTCCTGGTTCATCTATGCCATCATCTATCTCTATGTGGTGTTCTACGCAGCCTGCCGTGCCAGCCGCAGCTGGAAGTGGCGCATCATCCTGACCACGGGACTGACACTGATGGCTATGGGACTGATAGTCCTCGCCGGATGGGGCAGACACTGGTGGCTCTCTCTGCCCGCCTTTGTCGAGGGAATGATTGTCGCCGCCTATGAGAAGCGCTTCCGCGACCTGCTTTGCCGCAACACGGGTGCCATACTGCTGCCGACTGCTGCGGTGATGATCGGCGCCTTCACCGCCTATATGAACGGCAAGTACCATATACGCGTGGCAAACTTCATCTACTCCAACCAGCTGCCGATACTCGTGATCGCGGCGGTCTATGCCTTCGGCTCTATACGCAACAATGCCTTGAACTATCTTGGCAAAATCTCGCTGGAGATTTACCTCGTTCAAGGCATCGTTCACGTTTCCCTGAGCAGCCTCTGGCTACCCTGGTATTTCTTAGTCGTACTTACATTCCTGATTACTATCCCATGCGCCCACGTATGTCACATGGCCGCTGAGCGCATCAATATACCTCTACGTACGAAGCGGCAAGCTTAGCTTTGTCGCGAAGCGCATCAAGGTCGGAACCGAGAGGAGCGTAACAGAGAGCTACACCCATACGGCGGTTGACACGAGTGAAGGGCTTGCCGAAGATGCGGAGGTAGGTGTCCTCCATCGCTGTTACCTGCTCCAGACCGCGGTAGTTGGGCTGATCCATGCTACTGATGCCGGAAAGGATGACAGCACTTGCACCCATACGCTCCTGCTTGATGCCCGGAATAGGCAAGCCAAGCACGGCACGCAGATGAAGCTCAAACTCGTTGAGGTTCTGTGTTCCCGCCAGGGTCACCATACCCGTGTCGTGCGGACGCGGTGAAAGCTCTGAGAAGTAGACACCATTCTCGTGGCTGAGGAAGAACTCAACGCCCCAGAGACCGGCTCCGGTGAGCGCCTTGGTAACCTTCTCCGCCATCTCCTGAGCCTGCTTCAGATGCTCGGGGTCGATAAATGCTGGCTGGAAGCTCTCGCGATAGTCACCACCCTTCTGCACGTGGCCGATGGGCGGACAGAAGAGAGTCGGACCATTCTTCTGAGTGACGGTGAGAAGTGTGATCTCGCTGTCGAACTTGATAAACTCCTCGATGATAAGTTCACGGATGTCGCCACGGCTTCCGCTGCATCCATACTCCCATGCATGCTCAAGTTCATCGGCACTCTTGACGAGCGACTGTCCCTTGCCGGACGATGACATAAGCGGCTTAACGACGCATGGGAAACCAATCTCCTTGGCAGCCTCACGAAGTTCGTCGAGACTCTTGGCGTAGAAGTAGCGCGCCGTCTTCAGTCCCAGCTCCTTGGCTGCGAGGTCGCGGATTGCCTTGCGGTTCATAGTAAAGTTTACGGCCTTGGCACTAGGAACGACCTGAATGCCCAGCTTCTCATAGTCGTACAAACGCTCTGTGCGGATTGCCTCGATCTCCGGCACGATGATGTCGGGACGATGCTTACGAATCACTTGGTCGAGGTCGTCGCCGTGCAGCATGTTGAACACTTCGCACTCATCGGCAACCTGCATCGCCGGCGCGTTGGTATAGGAATCGCATGCGATGACATATTGTCCCTTACGCTTTGCAGCTATCACGAACTCCTTGCCGAGTTCGCCGGATCCAAGCAAAAGTATCTTCTTCATTTCTTCAGTTGTTTATATTTTAAAGTTAATTCGTTTTCAACGCTTTGTGTCGGAAGCCCTCAGACGAGGGTTCCACGACGCAAAGGTAATAAAAAAGTTGGGACTGCATACAATATGTAAACAATCTGACTATAACTTATGGCTGATTGGTGTCAGCATGAAGGTGAACTCGCGGTCGACGCAGGGCATGAGGTACTCGCGGCGGGGCAGCGTTCCCCAGCTTGTGACGCATCCGAGACCCATCTGCTGCTTGTCGATGCAGAGGTTGGTCAGCGGCGATTCAGCGATGTCGACGGGATGGAGATTGTGTTTCTCCTCGCCCTCGTCGAGCGACTCGATGGTATAGTGGAGAGCTGATGCCGAGAATGGGGCGTCGGCGGTTACCTCGATGCCGAAACCTGTCGGGTCGGTCAGTCGCCACCAGCGGATGTCGCTCTTGGTGCCCGTTTCCTGCGGACGAATATAGGGATAGAACTGCTCACTGACGCTCTGACGATAGATGCCGAGGTCGGCGCTGCTCTTGCGGTCGGCGTAGTTCTCCACGGGTCCGCGACCATAGTACTCCAGGCGCTCCAGGTCGCGACGGAGGGGAACGACAACACCGAAGCGGAACATGTCGGACACCTTAGCCTCGGGGTCGGCGGTGAACTTCTCGCTGACCTTGACGGCACCCAGGTTGCTGACGGTGTAGGTCATGGTGAGGCGTCCGCTGACCGATGGCATGGTGTAGTCGGCAACGACCACTGCAAGCCCATTCTCGCGACTTGTGCGGAGCGACGTCAGCAGGAACTGCGGATTCTTCCATGCTGCATATCTCTTCTGCAGATGGGCTCCGAAGTCGTTGTCGGTCGGGGCACGCCAGAAGTTGGGACGAAGCGCCCCACCCTCGGCTATCATCTCCTTGCCGCGAAGCTGATAGCTCTCGATGAAGCCACTCTCCTTGCCTATCGTCACGCTGAAGCCCTCGCCCGAGACGAGGATGGCTCCATCGCTCTCGCTGATGATCGGCTCAACAGCCACAACATTCTTGAGATTGGCGTTGCGAAGCTCCAGGGGCTGACTTGCAGCACTGCTGAGCGTCAGCTGGTCGCGCGCCACCTCGCTGCCGGCAGGGAGTACGCCGTCGCTGCTCTTCAGCTTGTATGCCACGTTGAGAAGCCACTCTGCTCCGTCGCCACCAACACCGGCGGCTGCGTCGATGCGGAGCGCCGCACTGGCCTGGGGAGCCACATTCAGCTGCTCCACCACTCCACTGCGCTGAGCCTCGCCGTTGCGCAGCAGGGTCCACTCCATGTAGTAGGCAGAGAGGTCGCGGAAGAAGTTCTCGTTGTAGATGCTCAACTCGCCCTTGGAGGCGTCGGAGAGCGTTGTCAGTATATTCTGATAGATGCGTTGCACCTCGTAGGCATGCGGGTTGAGCGTGCGGTCGGGGGCTATCAGGCCATTGTCGCAGAAGTTGGCATCGCTGGCGTCGGTGGCGTTGAAGTCGCCTCCGTAGGCGAAGAACTGGCGTCCGTCGCTACTCTTCCAGCGCACCGACTGGTCGACAAAGTCCCAGATGAAGCCGCCCTGATACTTGGGCAGACGTCGGATGAGGTCCCAATATTCGCGGAAGCCGCCCTCGGAGTTGCCCATGGCGTGGGCATACTCGCACTGGATGAGCGGACGGGTGATGGTGTCGGATGAGCTGTAGCGCTCGCAGCTTTCGTAGCCATAGTACATCGGACAGAAGATGTCGGTCTTGCCTGCCAGCTCGGCGCGCTCATACTGGATGGGACGCGAAGGGTCGGCAGCCTTGACGAGGTCGTAGGCGGCGGAGAAGTTTGGTCCATAGCCAGCCTCGTTGCCGAGCGACCAGATGATGATGGCAGGATGGTTGAAGTTGCGCGCCACGTTGCGCTCGTTGCGCTCCAAGTGAGCCTTGGCGTAGGAGTCGTTGCGGGCGAGTGTCTCGGCGCCATAGCCCATGCCGTGCGACTCGATGTTGGCCTCTGCCACCATGTAGATTCCGTAGCGGTCACAGAGGTCATACCAGAGGCTGTTGTCGGGATAATGGCAGGTGCGGACAGCGTTGACGTTGAGCTGTTTCATGATGCGGATGTCTTGAAGCATTCGTTCAGGTGAAACGTCGTAACCCCCGTCAGGATCAAGCTCATGGCGATTGACTCCCTTGATGAGAACGGGCTTGCCGTTGACCAGCAACTGCGCCCCTCGGATCTCCACTTTTCGGAAGCCTACGTTGACGCTGATTGTCTCGTCGCTGCCCTCCATTCGTGCGGTCAGGGTGTAGAGATATGGTGTCTCCGCGCTCCATTTCTGCGGGTTGGAAACGGGAATCACGGCGCTGCCATTGCTGGTCTGCGCCGATGCCACGCTCCTGCCCTCGGCATCCTTAAGTTCGAGGCTGACGCGTCCGCTGCCGATGGTCTTGAGCGATACCGAGAGGGTTGCGTCGCGATAGTCGCTGTCGAGGTCGGGAGTGACGCGGATGTCCTCGATGCGCTTCTTGGTGCGGGCATAGAGGTAGCAGCTGCGGCCTACTCCCGAGAAGCGGAAGAAGTCCTGATCCTCGAGGTAGGTGCCGTCGCACCAGCGGAAGGTCTGAAAGGCTATCAGATTCTTCTTGCCGGGCTTGAGGTAGCTGGTGAGGTCGAACTCCGCCTCGAGCTTGCTATCCTCGCTGTAGCCCACGTAGCGACCATTCACCCAGAGGTAGATGTTGGAGGTGACGGAGCCGAAGTGGGCTATGATGTCGCTTCCCTTCCAGTCGGCGGGCACCTCAATCTCGCGTCGGTATGAGCCTACGTGGTTGCGTTCGATGGGGACGTATGGCGGGTTGTTCTTATAGCTGTTGTGCCAGGCGTAGCCGATGTTGACGTAGATGGGGTCGCCGTAGCCATTGAGTTCCCATACGCCGGGGATGTTCATCGTGCCCCAGCTGCTGTCGTCGTAGCCTGTCTTCCAGAAGTCTGTGGGGCGCTGGTCTGCGCTCTCCACCCAGTTGAAGCGCCAGGTGCCGTCGAGTGACAGGCGGTTGGTGGCGGTGCAGGGGCTGGTCTCCCCGCTTCGGAGGGGGAAGTAGCTGGTGTGCATGGTGAGGCGATTGACCTGATTGATTTGTGGGTCTCGCCATTCATTGAATGTCTGCGCCTCCAGGGTTACTGCTGTAAGCGCAGACATAAATAGTGTTGTTATCTTTTTCATA
>CAZKNB010000022.1:2401-6226 GCA_964554075.1 uncultured Bacteroides sp. | reverse complement strand
GGCATCAAGTTCAACTTCACTTGTCACCGGACGGACATTGCTGTCGGCAGGCTCACCGCTCAACAGGGTCTTTGTGATGCGGCGGCCGGAGAGGTCGGCTCCATCGACTGAGATGTCGGCTGAAACGGAGACGGGGAGAAGGTTCACAAGCTTCACGATATAGTCGCCGGTGACATCATCCTTCACCACCGACACCGCCACGCGCTCCTTCACGCCTGCACGGCTCTCTATGCCGGCTCCACCACTCTTGCTGCCCTCCTTCGCATCATTCTCACTGAGCTTGACCTGCGACGGCAGATAGGCAGTACCGCTGTTGGCACCATACATCTGCTGGGTGAAATAGTCCACGGTAGGCTTCACCTCGGAGTTGTTGAAGTAGATGAGGTCGGGGCGCCACTGAGTGTGTCCCTCCTTGGCAAGCAAAGGGGCATAAGAGGTCATGCTGACCACATCCCCGTTACGCTCCACCGAGGTCAGGTAGAGCGCCTCCGCCAACGCCGTCTCCACATTGCTGGGACGACCCGGAAGGTGGGCTGCATACTCGCCAAGGTAGACCTTCGACTTGCTGCGGTCGTAGCCATCATAGAAGTCCTGATTGTAGATCATCCATGCGGGGTCCACGTAGTAGTGCTCGTCGACCATAGGCACGCCCGTCTCGGCTGCCACTCGCCAGCCCTCGTTGTAGTCGGTGCCCTCGTAGAAGGGTCCCACGGTGCCGACGACGGTGATCTCGGGATGCTTCTCGCTGACCACGCTATATATCTTCTTGAATCGCTCCTCGAAGACCTCAGAGATAAGGTCCTCGTTGCCTATTCCTATATATTTCAGGTTGAATGGCTTCTTGTGTCCGGCGGCAGCACGCTTGGCGCCCCACTCCGTCTTCACGTCGCCATTGGCATACTCTATGAGGTCCAGGATGTCCTGAATGTAGTCGTCGAGCTGCTCCATGGGTATTCCGCCCTGCTGACCATTCTTCAGAAGCTCTACATTGGCACCCTCGGGGGCGTTGTCGGCATAGTGGGTGTGACTTCCGGAGTTCTGGCAGGGTACGCCCGCAGCGACCACGGGGAGCGGCTCGGCGCCGATGTCCTCGCAGAAGCTGAAGTATTCGTAGTAGCCCAGTCCGCGCGTCTGATGGTAGCCCCAGAGGTTACGCAGCGGCTGGCGCTCATGGAGTTCGCCGATGGAGCCCTTCCAGTTGTAGATGTTGTCGATGCCGTCGCCATGCGCCACGCATCCACCGGGGAAGCGCACGAAGCGCGGATGGAGGTCGGCAAGCGTCTGGGCGAGGTCGGCACGCAGTCCGTTGCTGCGACCGTGGAAGGTGGCGCGCGGGAAGAGCGAAACCATGTCTATATTGTATGTCGCCGCAGCCTCGGGCTCGATGGAGAGGTGGGCAGCGGTGGCGTCGGCGTTGGGCGTAAGCACCGTCTGCAGCTTGGTCCACGACTTGGAGGTCAGAGTGACCGATGACGCCGCAAGCTCCTCGCCCGATGCATCCACAAGGCGCACCTTGACGCGTCCGCCACGCTCGCCGGCAGCTACACGTCCGTAGATGGAGAGATTGTAGCGTTCGCCCTTGCGAAGCGCTATTCCGTCGTAACCATCATTGCGCAGCGAGAGCTTCTCGCCGGCTGACCGGAGGGTGAGAACGGCGTAGTGGCTGTTGTTGGCGTGAAGGGGATTGACGTCGGAGAGCTGGACATCCTCGGCAACGCCGTTGCGGAGCTGACTCCAGGCGTAGGTCGGAGTGAAGCCCGACTTAGGTCCGTCGCTGGCCAGGTATTCGAAGTCGCGGTTCTGGATAAGCTCGGCGTAGAGTCCGCCGTCGGCTGCATAGTTGATATCCTCGAAGAAGATTCCGATGAGCATCGGGCTGATTGGCTTCGGGCTGGTGGCATCGACACGGATATCCGCCTTCAAGTCCTTAAGCCCAGCGAAGCGTACACCATCCTGCTCCGCACGCTCGGCATAGAGAGCCTGGCGATAGCGGCGATGGTCGGCATACTGCTCCAGGCGCTGCACCGTGGAGTATGCCACACGCTGCGCCCATCCCTTCTGCTCCACTCCGTCGACGTTCGCCGTGACTGCCTCCGTTGGGTAGACATCCGCGGGAGTATTGTCAGCCAGCTGACGCACATCGACGTAGCGCTGACAGTGCCACGTCAGGAGGTCGGCCGAAGTGACCACCGCAAAGGAGCGTCCGCTGCCCGTCAGCTGCCACTGGCAGTACCAGCTTCCATCGGAGCGGAGTTGCATCAGGTGGGGTTTATACATTCGCTTCTGACTGCCCCAGGGGCCAAAGTCGGATGAGAGATACGAGTAGCCATCGGCGAGGTTTCGCCATTGTTTTCCGTCGCTGCTCCAGGCGAAGCGAAGTCCGCCACGTCCGTCGGAAGCGGCATAGGAGAAGAGGTAAACTGAGTCGGGGGCGTTGGTTGCCATGTCGGTGGCTGCGCTGACGCCTGTCGGCGCGGTGGTGGCAAGGGTGAGCGCTACGAGTGCTGCGCTGCTCCAGGCTCCCAGTCCTTTCTTTTTCATGATATGGTCTGTATTTTTATGTAATAGTCGTATTAGTTGGGACAAAGATAGCACGCTGATTCCATCCGTGCAACTCTTTTCCGCCCGAACAATGGCGCAGTCTGCGGATTTATGGCTATTTTTGCAGTAAAGATAATGGATTATGGTAAACAAGAAGAACCCCTTTGCCGGAAAGGCAAAAAGCACTGCGAAGAAGAAGACATCGGGAAAGAGAGTAGGAAAATCGAAGCCCGAGAAGGCTAATAATCAGCTCAATCGCCGAGTGAAATAGTTTTCACGCCTGGCCCTAGGTTTCTTCGATTTTATTTCTACCTTTGTTCCCGTTATGACCTTAACGCTAAACACATACCGTCACGGAGAGGAGATCCCCGAATGGGGCGACACAAACCTTTTCCACTCCAAAAGGTTGTTTCTGATGTATGAGACGACACCGCGCTACGTGCCACTGATGGTGACCGCAACGCGAGAGGGACGGCTTGTGGGTCAGCTGATGGGGGTCATCCACCCCATTGCGCCATTCATCCGCCGCTGCGACATCTTCGGCTGCGGCCACTACGCCGAGGACGAGAGCTGCCGCGAGGAGATATTCCGTGCGATGCTAAGCCGGCTGAGCGAGGAGGCGCTGCAGAGCGCCCATATCATCGAGGTGCGCAACCTGGACAATCAGACATTCTGCTACCGTGAGTTCCGCGAGGAGGGCTTCTTCCCCGTGGGATGGATGCGTGTGCGCCATTCGCTCCACAGCCAGAAGAGTGCGGAGAGCAGGCTGAGCCAGTCGCGTCTGCGCCAGATAAGGAAGGGACTGAAGAATGGTGCCACCGTGGCAGTCGCCACCGACGTCGAGGAGATGAAGGAGCTGGGCAGACTGATCAACCGCATCTGTCCCGCCAATGGCTTCTTCCCCAACATCGAACTCTTTGTCCACTCTGCCGAGAAGCTGATTGAGGGCGAACAGGCGAGGTTCTTCGTCGTGAGATATAACGGGCGCGTGATTGGTGGTTCGGCATGCGTCTACGATGGCGACACTGCCTATCTATGGTTTTCGGGGGGAATGAGGAAGCTGTATGCCCTGCAGCATCCGGGGATACTGGCTGTATGGGCGGCGATGAAGGATTCGTTCGATCGCGGCATCGCTCATCTGGAGTTTATGGATGTCGGTTTGCCATTCCGCCGTCACGGCTACCGTGACTTCATCCTGCGTTTCGGGGGTAAGCTGAGCAGCACACGCCGCTGGTTCCGTTTCAGGGCGGCGTGGCTGAACAAATTGCTTACGAAAATATTCCT
>CAZKNB010000022.1:0-2301 GCA_964554075.1 uncultured Bacteroides sp. | reverse complement strand
TATTCTACTTCCAGAGTCTGGTACCTTGTATAGGTATATCCATCGCTGGTGGTACGAATCTTGCAGTTGGTGGGATAGCCCTTGGAATCGGCAGTATAGATATACTCCACACACTCACCATAAAGATTCTCATCGGGCGTAACCTTTCCGCCAAGGATACCCGAAGGATAGCCCAGCATGCAGCCATAGAGCGCAGGCTGATGGAGGCTGAGCGGATGCATCTCGGCAAGGAAGAGCATCGGCAGCTTGCGGGTGTTGGCGATGACTCCGTCGCCGCTAGCCGAGACGGTGTAGGCCAGTTCACAATCGTTGATGTAGCGCGTCACGTGGGTCTCCGTGCCGCTGTAGCGAATCACAATTGAGGAGAACTCCTCGCCATCGATATACTCCGTGACGGAGCTAAGCATGGTCTGTCCCTCATTGATAACGTAGTCGAAGTCGTAGGTGCGCACGGTCCCTCCCCACTCTCTGCGCTCACAGCTTGTGGCAAAGCCATGCTCGTCGAGATAGTAGATGTTGACGTTACCGCTGCTTTCGGTCATCGTCACCACGCTTCCCTCGTGGGCCACGGTGGTAGTCTGCACCACCTCATTGCTCTCCGTACGAACATTCAGATAGTAGATATCAAATACCTGTCTGCTCTCGAAGAAGTCTATCAGACCATCCTTAAACGCATAGCTCAGCACGGTGGTTGTGCTCTGCGCATCGCTGGTCTTCATTTCAGTTATTACAACACTCTGATTCGGGCTGTAGCACGAAGTAATGCCGTTTTTGTCATCATCGCTACACTCGCTAAGCGAGGCAATAGCGATCAGCGCCGCTAGGGACGCCACTCTTAATCTGTTCATCTTTCCTGTCCATCGTTGTGTCGTCAGTGTTATCTTTCACCAAGCTTTCTCTTAAGCACGTAGTTGATTTTTAATGCTGGCGAATCTAATTTATACTAAGTTTTTGTTTTTTCCTTAAATCGTGCAATGTTTGTCGTGGTGTGTGAGTAGGTCTCCCCTGTCGTTGGAGGGAGTGGAAACTCACTCTTAGAACGTCATTGACGCCGAAAGTCCGTAGCTTCGGCTGTAGGGTGAATAGGTGGGAAGCAGAGCCACCGCACTGCCGTTGTAGTTCGGACGAATCCAGCGGCGGTTGAGCGGCAAGAGCCAATAACCTATTCGTGCGCTCAGGATGCCTATTCCGGCACCCGCGAGGAGATCGTTTGCCCAGTGGCGACGGTTGCAGAGGCGCAACACACCGACGCCCGTAGCGACGGCGTAGCCACCAAGTCCTGCCCAGTTGCCATACTCGATGCGCATAAGCTCCGCACCGGTGAAGGCCACCGCACAGTGTCCCGAGGGGAAGGCGTCGCGGTCGCTGCCGTCGGGACGGCTTTCGCTGACCACCATCTTAGAGCCTTCGGTCAGCACTCCCATGGCGAGATAGGCTGTGGCGCCCGCAATGAGGCGGTCGCGCAGGTCGTGTTTAGCCTTCACTCCCACATAGTCGAGCCCCAGATAGGCAACGGCAGGGAGGAAGCGCAGGTAGCTGTCGACGTCGGTCGGATGATGTCCGACACGCTCCCCCAGCCATCCCTTCACCGAGGGCTTCAGGCTTACGCCCACCGCGCCCACCGCTATCAGCGATGCAGGCACTATGAGCTGACGCGGACGGAAGGTCGACGTCAGGGAGTCGGCACGCTCCAGACTCTGTGCCCTCAGCGTGCCACCGCCTGCAAGAGCGACGGAGAGCGAGAGAGCCACAGCGAATATTCGTTTCAATGTCATGCTTCGGTATAATGCGAAGAGGGTCTTCCGGCGAGACCTTGCTCACCGGAAGACCCTCAGTCATTCAAAAATTCTCAATATGTATCTCTTATGCAATGCCATGGGCTGACACTTCAGAGCTAATCTTCTTGATGAGTCCCTGAAGCACTGCACCCGGACCACACTCTGTGAAGTCGGTAGCGCCGTCGGCAACCATATTCTTTACTGTCTGAGTCCAGCGGACAGATGCTGTCAGCTGAGCCACCAGATTCTTCTTGATCTCAGCAGCGTCGGTGTGAGGCTTAGCGTCTACGTTCTGATAAACCGGACACTTAGGAGTGTGGAACTCAGTGGCGTTGATTGCAGCCTCGAGCTCTACCTTTGCAGGATCCATCAGCGGAGAGTGGAACGCACCGCCCACCTTCAGAGGCAACGCACGCTTAGCGCCTGCAGCCTTCATCAGCTCACAAGCCTTCTCGATGGCAGCCATGCTACCGGAGATTACAATCTGACCCGGGCAGTTGAAGTTGGCAGGAACGCAAACCTC
>CAZKNB010000021.1:11407-13723 GCA_964554075.1 uncultured Bacteroides sp. | reverse complement strand
AAGTTGATGGATTAGTTTGCAGTGTCAAACTAAATGCATATCTTTGCACCGCATTTGAAGGAAAAACTGGTGCAAGTTTTAAATGGTGGATGTAGCTCAGTTGGTTAGAGCGTCGGATTGTGGTTCCGAAGGTCGAGGGTTCGAGCCCCTTCTTCCACCCATAAAAGTTTTTCATAATAAATTTAGAGTCCTGTAAGGCGAAAGCTTTGCAGGGCTTTTTTGTTATATAACAAATTTAAAATATTACCTTTGTCTCAGAATGACTGAAATTCAATACAGATAAAGATATTGACACAATGAAACTAGTAAGGAAAATAAAGGATTCATGGCATAGGCTGATGAACAACGTGGAGCTGAAACAGAAGCTCTACGAGATAATCTTCGAGGCGGAGACCCCGATGGGTAAATTCTTCGACGTGCTGCTCATAGCGTGTATCTTCATGAGCATCCTGCTCGCCGTGGCCGAGAGCGTGCAGAGCCGCTGGGAGTGGCTCAACATGACGATGGTGGTCTGCGAGTATCTCTTCACCCTCTTCTTCACCTTCGAATACATCACCCGCATCTACTGTTCGCCGCGTCCGCGCGACTACATCCTGAGCTTCTTCGGAATAGTGGACCTGCTCGCCACCCTCCCACTCTACCTGGCCTTCTTCCTGCCGGGAGCGCGCTATCTGCTCATCATCCGCGCCTTCCGCATCATCCGTGTCTTCCGTATCTTCAAGCTCTTCAGCTTCTGGATTGAGGGACAGATGTTGCTGACCTCCATTCAGCGCAGCGGAAAGAAGATTGCGGTCTTCTTCGTCTTCGTGGTTATCATGGTGATCTCTATCGGCACGATAATGTATATGATTGAGGGCAACGAGCCTAACACTCAGTTCAACAATATCCCAAACAGCATCTACTGGGCTTGCGTGACGATGACCACCGTGGGCTATGGCGACATCACGCCGACCACTCCCCTCGGACGATTCCTCTCGGCTGTGGTGATGCTGATCGGTTACACCATCATCGCCGTCCCGACGGGCATCGTTTCGGTTTCGATGATGCGCGAGCAGAGGGAGCGCGGTGAGCGCGTCTGCCCCAACTGCCACAAGGCGAGCCATGACCCCGACGCAGAATACTGCGACCACTGTGGCACGAAATTGGAGTAGATTTGCGGTGTTTACGTTAATTTTTAATAGCTTTGTGGGAACTAAGATGATATAATAGTTATAAGCCATGAATATAAAGAGAATAGTTTGCGGCGTGATGCTGATGGCAGGCGCCGCTGTGGCAACAGCACAGACAGTAAGCAAACAGTTTTTTGTTCCGAAGGGTGGCACACTCATCGAGCTGATGACTCGCGAAGAGGCCGACGCAATCACCCACCTTACACTGACAGGAAAGATTAACGCCGAGGACTTCAAACACCTGCGCGACGAGTTCGCCAGCCTGGAGTTCCTGGACCTGGAGAATGCTGAGATTACCTTCTACTCCGGAAAGGGTGGAACTCATCCCGATAAATTCTACATCTATCGCGCTGCCTTTATCCCTGCCTATGCCTTCTGCCGTGTGGAGAATGGTGTGGCTGTCGGCAAGAGTACGCTGCGCGAGGTGGTGCTGCCCAACAATACCAAGAACATCGAGGACGCAGCCTTCAAGGGTTGCGAGAATCTGAAGATATGCCGCATCAAGAAGAAGACTCCGCCGAACCTGCTTCCCGAAGCGCTGGCTGACAGCATCACTGCTGTCTTCCTCTCTCCGGGCTCTACCGATGCCTACAAGAACAAACCGCGCTGGGGATCATTCGCGTTCATCGAGGGTGAACCGGTGAAGGTCAGCGTGCAGGTGGGTGCGCTGGAGAGTCTGACTGAGCAGATCCAGAAGCTGAACGTTCAGCCGCGCGACATCAACTTCCTGACGGTGGAGGGTAAACTGGACGCCGAGGACTTCAAGCTGATCCGCGACCTGATGCCTAACCTGGTGAGCGTGGACCTGGAGAAGACGTCGGTGGAGACGCTGCCTGACTTCACCTTCACTCAGAAGAAGTATCTGCTCAACATCACACTGCCCCACAAGCTGAAGGTGATTGGCGAACGCTGCTTCAGTGGCTGCGGCCGTCTGTGTGGCACCGTGACGCTCCCGCAGAGCGTGACAACCATCAACTATGGTGCGTTCATGGGGTGCGACAATCTGCGCCATGTGGCTGTGACGGGCACAAACCTGACTGCGCTGGGTGAGAATATCTTCGGTGAAGGTGTGGAGAGTAAACTGGTTTATTAAAAGAGTAAAGTAATGTTTCATATATTTGATAAGATGAGAAGGGATAACAAGAAC
>CAZKNB010000021.1:0-11307 GCA_964554075.1 uncultured Bacteroides sp. | reverse complement strand
AAAGAGTAAAGTAATGTTTCATATATTTGATAAGATGAGAAGGGATAACAAGAACATCCGATTTACACCGGAATGCTATTCAGAAGAGATTGAAGAGAAGATTCAGAGATACCGCAAGGCGGGATATAAGATGCCACCGAGAAAGGTGCTCCGTACACCCG
This sequence comes from uncultured Bacteroides sp., assembly GCA_964554075.1. Taxonomy (GTDB): domain Bacteria; phylum Bacteroidota; class Bacteroidia; order Bacteroidales; family Bacteroidaceae; genus Bacteroides. The sequence goes on along the minus strand of CAZKNB010000021.1, from coordinate 11,146 downwards.
AACAGCTGGAGGGTATACGCGAAAGCGCTAAGATAAACACTGCGCTGCTGGACTACCTCACAGAGAATATCCGCGAGGGTATGTCGACCGAAGAGATTGACCGCATGGTCTATACCTTCACCACCGACCACGGCGCAATACCTGCCCCACTGAACTACGAGGGCTACCCGAAGAGCGTCTGCACCAGCATCAACGACGTGGTGTGCCACGGCATCCCCAGCCCTCACGAGTTCCTGCGCAGCGGCGACATTGTCAACGTCGACGTTTCGACCATCTACAAGGGTTACTTCTCCGACGCTTCGCGCATGTTCATGATTGGCGAGGTGTCTGAAGAGGCTCGCCGACTGGTGCGCGTCACTAAGGAGTGTATGGAGATTGGTATCGAGAAGGCTCAGCCCTGGGCACGCCTCGGCGACGTGGGTGCTGCCATCCAGGAGCATGCCGAGAAGAATGGCTACAGCGTGGTGCGCGACCTCTGCGGACACGGCGTGGGTATTGAGTTCCACGAGGCTCCTGACGTGAACCACTATGGCCGCAAGGGCACGGGAACACTGATCGTGCCGGGCATGACATTCACCATCGAACCGATGATCAACGCCGGAAAGTATAAGGTCTTCTGCGACGAGGATGACGAATGGACCATCTTCACCGCCGACGGCTCACTCTCCGCTCAGTGGGAGAACATGATTCTCATCACCGAGACGGGCAACGAGATCCTGACCTACTAACCCTGACCCGTAGGAAACAACGATATGACCATGGAAACAATACTACTTATAGTGATAGCCCTGCTTGCCGGGGCTTCTTTTTTATTGCTGCTGACGCGAAACGGTAAGGCGCAACAGGAGCAGTGGCAGGAGATGCTGAGACGACAGATGCAGGAGAACCGCGAGGAGATGAACCGCAGCCTCGCCGCACTGAGAATGGAGATGACGAAGACGCTCAGCGAGAACATGCGACAGATGACCGAGACGCTCAACGCCAATATGCGCCTGATGGACGATGCGATGCATAAGAACATGATGACTAACGCCGAGCTGCAACGTCAGCGATTCGACAATATGGCGCAACGACAGGAGGAGCTGATGCGATCAACGGAGAAGCGACTGGACGATATGCGCGACATGGTGGAGGAGCGACTGCAGAAGACGCTCAACGAACGCATCAGCCAGTCGTTCGAGATGGTGCGCGCCCACCTGGAGAATGTGCAGAAGGGTCTGGGCGAGATGAAGAACCTGGCGCAGGATGTGGGCGGACTGAAGCGGGTGCTGAGCAACGTGAAGACGCGCGGTACCTTCGGCGAGATTCAACTGGGCGCCCTGCTGGAGCAGATGCTCAGTCCCGAGCAGTATGCTGCCAACGTGAAGACGAAGCGCGGAGCTACGGAGTTCGTGGAGTATGCCATCAAGCTGCCCGGCAAGGACGACCGCGACAGCATTGTCTTCCTGCCCATCGACGCCAAGTTTCCCAAGGATACCTACGAGCACTACTACGACGCATACGAGAGTGGCGACACTGCGCTCATCGAGAGTGCGGGAAAGCAGCTGGAGACGGCCATAAAGCGCATGGCTAAGGATATTCACGAGAAGTATGTGGACCCACCCCACACCACCGACTTCGCCATCATGTTTCTCCCATTCGAGAACATATATGCCGAGGTGATCCGCCGCACAGCGCTCGTTGAGACTCTTCAGCGGGATTATAAGGTGGTGGTGACAGGTCCGACGACGCTGGGCGCCATACTCAACAGTCTGCAGATGGGATTCCGTACGCTTGCCATACAGAAGCGCACGAGTGAGGTGTGGAGCATCCTGGCTGCCGTGAAGACGGAGTTCGGTAAGTTTGGCACGTTGCTCGAGAAGGTGCAGAAGAACCTGCAGCAGGCGGGCAATCAGATTGAGGATTTGATGGGTGTGCGTACGCGTGCCATCGAGAATAAGTTGCGTAAGGTGGAGGAATTGCCGCAGGAGGATGCAGATAAACTGCGATTAGACCTGTAAAACCATCGTAACGGACGCTATACACAAAGCTGGTATCAGCCAACAGTAAACGTCAGTACGAAATCCTTATCAATAAGATAATCTATGGGGAGGCAGTTCCATCTGTCCTCCCCTATTTTTGTATCGGCAAAGAGGGTGCCGGAGGGAGTGACCTCGAAGGGACGGATGATGATGCTGTTGGTGAAATCTACTGCACTAAGCCCCACCATCTTGTAGGCAGTCTCCTTGGCGGACCAATGGAGCAGGAGGCTCCATGTCGTTGAGCCATTGTACTCCGAGGGGCGTTCGGCAGGATTCATAAAGCGCGGGGCAACCTTGACCACACGCTCCCCATACTGCTCGATGTCGACAGCCACCTCGCGCACGGCGCTATACGCCACCGCCACGTAGCCCTTGGTATGGGATATGCTGATGAAGCCGCCCTCTACGCGCGGCTTACCACTCTCTTCATAGGTAATTGGGATGTATCGCCCCGTCATCTCGCGAAACAGGGCACGCACGAAGAGCCACTCCGCACGCCGGTGGGGAGCCTTGAAGCTCTGCGACTCATCAATCACGCTCTGCGGCAACGGAACTGCCCGGAGCAGCTCCTCGATCGACTCATCGCATCGCCATACACCGACCTGATAGTCGGCTCCGTTTCTGCCTGCATAGATGCCCATACTCGCTCTCCCCCTACTGCTCCGCCTTCTGCTCGTCCGCAACCGGACGAATGGTAAACTTCACCTTGACGATGCGTCGATTGTCCATCTCGAGCACCTCAAACTCATAGTTCTTGTGGGTCACCTTCTCGTGGAGAGCAGGGAACTCGCCCTTCAGCTCGAGCAGCAAGCCAGCCACCGTATCGGCCTCGCCCGACACCTTATCGAACTCCTCCTCGTCGATGCCCGTAATCTTGTAGAAGTCGGTCAGCAGCGTCTTTGCCTCGAACACCCAGGCATTCTCGCCTACCGACACGTAGGTGCGCTCCTCCTCGTCGTACTCATCATTGATCTCACCGACAATCTCCTCGATGATATCCTCCATGGTCACGATGCCCGAGGTGCCGCCGAACTCATCGACCACGACGGCGATATGAATCTTGTTGGTCTGGAAGTCGCGCAGCAGGTCGTCAATCATCTTGGTCTCGGGTACGAAGTAGGCGGGACGGATGAGCGACTGCCAGCGGAAGGTGTCGCCCTTGGTGATGTGGGGCAACAGGTCCTTGATGTAGAGTATTCCCTTGATGTTGTCGCGCGACTCGGAATAGACGGGGATGCGCGAGTAGACATTGTCGACGATGCACTTCATCACCTCGCTGAACGAGGCGCGTATGTCGAGGTCCACCATGTCGAGACGCGGTGTCATCACCTCCTTGGCTGTCTCGCCGCCAAAGCGGATGATGCCCTCAAGGATCTTGTTCTCCTCGCTGAGCTCATTCTTATCGGTCAGCTCGAGTGCCTGCGAGAGTTCGTCGACAGAGATATTGTGTGCCTTGCGGCTGAAGAATTTGCTAAAGAATGATGTGGAATTTATAAGCATTGACGACAGCGGCGCGAAGATGCTGCGAAGCGTATAAATGGCGGGGGCGGCAAAGCGACAGAAGCGCAACGGGCGCTGGGTGGAATAGATCTTCGGCATAATCTCTCCGAAAAGGAGAAGCAGGAAGGTCAGGACCACGGTGAGCACGACGAACTCCGCCACCTGGGAATGGAACTCGAAGACATTCATAAAGAAGTAGTCGCACAGCATGATTATCATGACATTGACGAAGTTGTTTGTCACGAGGATGGTGGCGAGCAGGCGCTCGGAATCCTGGAGCAGGGCATCAATCTTCTCGTCGGAGGGATGCTGACGCTCCTTGATGTCGCTGAGGTCGGAGGGGTCGAGCGAGAAGAAGGCTATCTCCGAGGCAGAGGCAAAGCCTGAAGCCAGGAGGAGCAGTCCCGCGATGACGATTGCCAACGTGGCGGACATCGATGGTGTGTTGACTGTTATATTGCTAAAAAGGTCGGCCAAGCCGCATAAAAAACTGTCTGAGTCCAAAATAAAATGTTTAAGTTATACAATAGACCTGTCGGTGACGGAGCCTGCTGCCGCTGTGGCGCAGGCTCCACCGACGGTCGTTCACCGGAATATCTGTGATTGTCAGAATGGCAAGTCCTCCTTAGGTTCCTGCGGAGTGACATTTACGCTGTTGGCAGGCTTTGGTCCGGCATACTGAGGCTGCTGCGGCTGCTGTGGCTGCTGAGCATTGCTGTTGCTGCCCTTAGGAGTCAGCATCTCCATGACGTCGACAAAGATCTCTGTGGTGTAGCGCTTCACGCCGTTCTGATCGTCGTATGAGCGAGTTCTGATTTTACCCTCGATGTAGAGTTTATCGCCCTTGTGGACATACTTCTCGGCTGTTTCAGCCAATCCGCGCCAGAGGACGAGGTTGTGCCACTCGGTGCGTTCGGGCACCTGAGTTCCGTTCTGCAATGTGTATGCTCTGTCTGATGTTGCCAGGACAACAGTAGCAACGGCAACGCCTGAGTCGAGATAGCGAACCTCGGGATCCTTGCCGACATTTCCAATCAAAATTACTTTGTTTACTGACATAACTATGCTTTGTATTTAATGTTATTCGCCAAAAATAAACAGAAATTCAACAATATACAATTTTTGCATGCTATTTTTTTAAGAATATAAAAAAAGCTCCCCCGTCGCTGCCATCAGAAACAGCCGGGGGAGCCTAAAATTAATACATATGAAATATCTTATGCCTGGGCAGGAACTTCTGCCTCCTCGTCCTCTTTACCCTTGCTGCGCATTGCTGCTACAAGGTCGCGTCCGAAGAGTATCCATGCCGATGTGCCTACGAATGCCAGGAACACGAAGCCAATCAGAAGCATTGACTTCTTCGGCTTTGATGCGCGGAGCGGCACTGAAGCGGGCTGCACCACGGTGTAGACCGGAGTGATCTCCATCACTCTCGCCTTAGCTGCCTGGAGCTGCTGGGCTGTCTGATTGTAGACGCCATAGGCGAGGTTCATCTCGTTCTGCAAGCGCTCGCTCTCTGTGCGGTAGCTGCTGAGGATGATGTTCTGGTTGCTGTCGATATATCTGGCGTAGCGCTGCTGTGCCTTGTAGTACTTGTCGCGAGACTCCTCGTAGAGCTTCTCGGTGTAGGCAAGGTCGTGGCGCGCCTTCATCGTACGATAGTTGGTGATGTACTCCTGCAGGCGGTTCATCACGGTGTCGGTCACGGCTGCCGAGATTACCGGGTTCTGCATTGATACCTCGATGGTGGTGAGTCCTGTCTTGTTGTCAACAGTGACGTTGATGCTACTGCTGATGGCACCCATTGCGCCGCTCTGCTCGGGAGTAAGCTGGAAGGTGTCGACCTCCTTTGATGCCTTTGCCTCCTCGGCAGGTTTGTCGCGGAAGAGCGAGAATGTCCAACCGATCAGGCGGAAGGGAGCACTGGTCACGTAGCTCCACCATGGTGACTTCTGATAGTTGAGCATGTAGTCGTAGAGCGTAGTGTCAATCTTCTTCTTCGGGTCGCTCACACGTACGTCGAAGAGTCCGGTGAGGAATGGTGTTGAGCTTACGATGTCGGGATAGAGGTTGACTGTAAGTGCATCGCCACCATTCGAAGAGCTGGTGTTCACTCCGGCAAGTGCGGCAAGCGAACTGAGGCCACCGCTAGCTCCACGTCCAGATGACTCGGGAGCGAGGGTAACGCTTGTCGTATATACCTTAGGAATGCTGAAGGCAACGACGATGCCGACAACGGCTGCAATGACGCACGCCTTGATGATCAGTCGACGCTCCTTCCACAGCTTCTGCGCCAACTCGAGCAGGTCAATCTCCTGCTCGTCGGTCGGCTGCTGATTCATTTCGTTATATTGATTCTCTGTCATAACTTCTTCTCTTTAGGAGTTGGTTTACTTAAACAGGTTGACAAGTGACGCTACGACTGCTGCCATTGATGTAGCTGTGGTACTCATGCTGAGAATCTCAGAGATTCCTCTCTTAGAACGCTCCGGCTTAACAGGAACGATGATCTCGCATCCCGGCTCAATCTTCTTGGCTGTTGCACCCTTGAGACGTGCCACCGTACCATTCATATATACTACGTAGGCCTTAGCCTTCTTTGCGCGGAAGGCGTATCCACCTGCCTGGCTGATGTAGTAGCTCTTCTTCATGCCCTTCTTGTAGAGGACTGTGTTGGCATACATCACGGCGCCGTTGATCTTAACGGTGTTGAGATACTCAGGAACGAAGATTACGTCGCCCTCACGGAGTACAACGTCGTAGTCTGAACCCGGCTTATCCAACGCCTTCTTGAGGTCGATACCCACTGAATAGTACTCAGAGAGGTCGAGCTGCTCGGTGCTGATTGAGTCCTTGCCTACAGAACCGTTGGCAAGACGAGTCACGTCGTTGCGGCGTGCAAGCTCCTCCTCGTTCATGTGGCGAACGAGACGTGCACCGTGGGAGTAGGCATCGGGAGTGATGCCGCCAGCCTTCTTCACGAGGTCGCTGATGCGCTCATTCTTGGTTGTCAGTGCGTAGGCACCCGGGAAGATCACCTCACCACCGATTGCCACGTTCTGCTGTGCGCGGTAGGCCGGGCTGCGGCGAACATATACCTGGTCGAACGGCTCGAGAACGAAGTTGCTTCCGCCAATCACATAGCCGTCGTTAAGTTCGAATGAGAATGTCTCGCCGATGACGCTGCTAACGTTTGTACCCTTAGGATCCTTGATGCGGCGAGTGACGTCGACACGTGCCGAAGAGGCAGACTCGGTGAGACCACCAGCCTTCATCACGAGGTCCTCGATTGTCATATTCTTGGCGAAGACGAATGTACCCGGACGAGCCACCTCGCCAGAGATTGTCAGTGTTCCCTCGCTGGTGATGTCGTGGATGCTAGGGATGTAGAGCACGTCGTTGCGGCGGAGAGGAATATCAGCCACAGTGCCATTCATCATACCCTGGAGGTCGATAGGAATCATCTCGAGAGTGAGGTCATCGTGCTCGCGCTGCAACTGAGCTCGTGTCAGGAAGGCATCGCCGCGCAGACCCTCAGCCTTCTGGATGAGCTGCTTAACGGTGTTGACTGTGCCGTTGATCTGATACATACCGTCGCGATAGACAGCACCACGGATCTCTACTCGGTTCTCGTAGCGGTCGAGCACAGCGCTGATGTTCACTGCATCCTCGTCGAGGAGCTTGAAGACGCTGTAGTCCATCTCGTCTACATTATATATCTGCTTCTCGCGTCCGCTCATACGAAGGAGGCGGATGCTCTTGGTGTAGGCATCTCCGGTAAATCCGCCGGCGTACTTAAGGAGGGTGCCGAGCGTCTCACCGCTCTTCATCTCGTAGTACATAGGGCGCTTCACCTTACCCGAGATGTCAACGAGACACTCGTAGGGAGGTACCATGATGATATCGTTGTCCTGAAGGCGGATGTCGTCGACAGCCTTGCCCTGGAGGATGTAGTCGTAAACGTCGACATCGGCAACCTTGCGGCCGTTGCGCATCACGCGGATGTTACGCAAACTACCGATGTTGCTCACACCGCCTGCACGATAGAGTGCGTGGAAGACAGATGAGAAGGATGAGAGACGGTAGGTACCCGGAAGGGCAACCTCACCCATGATGTTCACCTGGATGGTGCGGATGTGACCGAGTGTCAGCTTCACCTGTGACGAGTTGCCCGACACACCGGCGTAGATCTTAGCGAACTCTCTCTGGAGATATGAATTGGCCTCCTTGACCGACATACCGTTGAGGTAGACGGGACCGAGGGTGCTCACTGTGATGTTGCCCTCAGGAGTGATGGTCTGACGGATTGTGTTCTCGGCAGCTCCCCAAACGTCGATGATTACCTCATCGCCGGGACCGAGCTTATAGTTCTCCGGGGTAGCCATATTGCTGTTTGGCTCGAATGTCAGGTTACGGTTGCTGAAGACGTTGCGACCGAAGACATTGCGTGCATCCTCAGCGGTTACCGGCTGAACGTCGGTGCTGATCTCGTCGAAGTCTGATGCATCAACGTCATTTGAATGGTCGATTGAGCGGTCGACATCCTGTCGTGCCACGGTTTTCTTCGCTACGTCCTCACTGCCCTGAGTGCTTTCGTACTGCGACTTGATTCTCTCGACCTGCGCTCTGGTCACACCCTTCTGGGCAAGCTCTGTTGCCATCTGCTTTTGTGTTTTACCGGCCGCCTGGCCACTCTTCACATACTGAATGACCTGACTGTCGGACATTTGCGCCCTTGCCACTCCTGTCATCAATAATGCGAACAATAGTAGTATTGTTATTCTACGCATAAGATATTGTTGATTAATTATTTATTCACGGTAAACCTATTAATTCATAATATTCCGCAAAAGTACTATAAAAAACCGAGGTAAGCACGCTATTAGCGTAAAAATATATTGTAGTTTATGCTCTAGCCCGGGAATGGCGAACAGATTTTTTAAGAAAATGCATGGAATAATTTTGCATTTCGAAAGAAAGCTATAATTTTGCACCCGCAAACCAGCAGTGCTGCCGCTATAGCTCAGTTGGTAGAGCAACGCATTCGTAACGCGTAGGTCACCGGTTCGAGTCCGGTTAGCGGCTCAAAAGTGGACATCCCCACACTATTTCCCCAACTTCATCATTACAACCGCAACTTCCATGCTATCAGAGCATCTGGACGCCGCATATAGCACCCAGACCAATCCTGCATGGCAAGCTTGATTTACTTTTTCTTTAATGTGATTACAGTGATTTCCGGCCACGCTCCAAAGCGGAAGAGGAAGTTACCGCCTGTACCCGTGTTGACATAGAGCGCACGGCTTCCCTCACGATAGAGACCACCCCACTCCTTATATCGGAACGACGACGGTGAGAATCCGCCTATGCGAAGCTGCATGGCGTGGGTGTGACCCGCCAGCATCAGATCTACATTGCTGCTGCCGAGTACCTCCTTGCGCCAGTGGACTGGATTGTGGCTCAGCAGGAGCTGGAAAGTAGAGTCGTTAACTCCGCGAAGCGCCCTGGGAAGGTCGGAATAGGACTTAAAGGGTGGCTCACCATTGTTCTCCACACCAATAACGGCTATGCTGTCGTTGCCTCGCTTGATGAAGCTGTTCTCATTGTGGAGCATACGCCATCCCATGGCACTCTCCATCTGGACCAACATCTCTGCATCGTGGATGGCATACTCGGGCGTATCGTGATTGTCGTACTCGCAGTAGTCGTGGTTACCCATGACGGAGTAGACGCCATCCTTGGCCTTCAGTTTAGAGAGCGTACGTACGAAATCGTCAAGTTCACTTGGGTGGAAGTTGACAATATCGCCGGTAAAACATATCATATCTGCCTCCTGCTGATTGACCGTGGTGACCACATCGCTTATGAATGAACGGCTATACTTGAAGGTGCCGAGATGGAGGTCGGAGATCTGGGCAATGCGGTAGCCGTCGAACTCCTCGGGCAGACGGTCGGAGGTGACTGTGACACGGCGCACCGTAATCTGACGCCATCCGTAGGTGAGTCCGTAGACCGCACAGACGAAGGTGACGAGACAGGCTATTCCCCCTACCCAATTGCCCACCTGAGAGAGGCGCGGACGGAAGAGTGAAGCCACCTTAAAGGGCAGAGAGACAAGGGTCAAGACTATCTTGGGGATATAGATTCCAATCAGGATGACCATCATGATGTACATCAGCAGCATGTTGTGAACCACGGAGGCAGCACAGACGATGCAGATAACCGACAAAAGGAGTGGCAACCAATGGAGATACTTCCATCGGCTATTAATCTTTCCAATAACAAGGAACCACACATAGAGGTCCGGTATAAGGACTATCAAGGGGAGCAGAATAAAGAAGCGTGATGCCATACTGTTGTCGTTTTAAATCTATAATCGTAAGCAAAGATAGAAATTTATAAATATAACAGTTACTGTTAACGCCGAATCTTATATTTTTTTACCTATTCCCATGGGGACGCCCCTCCAGGGCTTTCCCCAGGGTTAACTCAAACACCGACCCCTACGGGGTCTCCTTCGTCAAAAAAATTAAAGTCACTAATAAATGGAATGACATAAGTCCTGAACTTAATTTATTGTATCTTTGCGGCGGTTTTTAAGTAGATATGATAACAAAGAAAAGAAAAATAGAGATTGCGGCAGCTGTTGCCGGCGTACTGATTGCCGGTGCCGCCTTCACGGGCTACAGCCTGCTGGCACCACAGTTCCACCCCGAACAAACTGCATACGTGGGCATCGACCGCGACGATACCACCGACTCCATCATCAATAAGGTGGCAGCGGCTGGTAACCCATCCAGCATGCTGGGCTTCAAGATGCTCGCCAAGACAAGAGGAAAGAACAACCCAATGCCAACGGGACGCTACGCCATCCACAACGGCGAGAGTCCTCTGATGCTCTTCCGCCACATGTCGCAAGGACGTCAGGAAGCAGTGGACCTGGTGGTCGGCAGCGTTCGCACCACCGGACTACTGGCTCGCAACCTCAGCCGCCAGCTTATGGCGGACTCGGCAGAGATTGACCGCGCACTGCGCGACACCCTCTTCCAAAAAGCAAACGGATATAGCGACACCACGGTCATCGCTCTCTTCCTCCCCGACACCTATCAGGTCTACTGGGACATCACTACCGACGACCTGCTCAAGCGCATGAAGCGCGAGCACGACCTCTACTGGAACGCTGAGCGCACCGCACTGGCCGACAGCATCGGACTGAGCGTGAACGAGGTGGTGACGCTCGCCTCAATAGTCGACGAGGAGACCAATAACCAGGAGGATAAACCTATGGTGGCGGGACTCTACATCAACCGCATCCACAAGGGTATCCCTCTCCAGGCGGACCCGACAGTGAAGTTCGCCCTGCAGGACTTCTCCCTGCGCCGCATCAGCGGTGAGCATCTGAAGTTCGATTCACCCTACAACACCTACATCTACCGCGGTCTGCCTCCCGGTCCCATCCGTCTTCCGTCGAAGAGCGGCATAGAGAGTGTGCTCCACTACGTCCACCACGACTACATCTATATGTGCGCCAAGGAGGACTTCTCCGGCCGACACAACTTCACCGCCAGCTATTCCGAGCATCTGAAGAATGCCAAGAAATACAGAAAGGCGCTGGACCAAAGAGG
>CAZKNB010000020.1:0-13759 GCA_964554075.1 uncultured Bacteroides sp. | reverse complement strand
CCTATCGCCTTGTCCAAAACAGTTGTATCGTCGATCATAACAAGACCACCATCCGGGCCCGGCTCTAAGTGAATGCCTACACACTTACCCTCCTTGAAGTTGTGACCTCCAAAGAAGTTTCTTACTGTATCAACGTGTATGCCGAGTTCATCTGCTATTCTGTGCATACTTCCGCTTGGTAATGAATCTTTAATCTTGCGGAGTTCGTTAAATGTTATAGTCCTCATATCACTAATAAATTTAATGGTTAATATATAGAAGTTGTTTATTCACGCTATAAACTTAGCGAAAAGATTACTATCTACAAATGTTTTTGCAGTTTTTTGCAACTTTCTTGACTAAAATACCATTTCATAGGTACTTTTTAACGCTAGATTGAACGAAACGGGTGGATTTTCGCCCGTTTTATCAACTATATCGCCTCCGCCGCCCCACCCTCCGACTTCATTATTCTGTAACTATCAACGAATTATATTTAGTCCGCTCTAACACTTCAATACATTTTAACAAAAATGCAAATAAATGATTACTGACACGAAAAAGGGCCGGAACCTTGACGGCTCCGACCCCTCTGCATACATATTCTAAAAAACCTTGGTTTTCCTAGATTATCTCGATGGCGCTGTCGGGAATCCATCCCACCTTGCCGTCCTCGAGACGTATCTCCTTCCAGCTCTTCATTGATGCATCCTTTATCTCCACCTTATGCCCCTCGTGGAGTACAAAGAGTGCTGTGCCGCTCTCGTCGGGAGTGCTGCGCACGCTGACGCTCGGAGTGATTACGATGGCATCATTGCGGTTCTCCAACTCGCTCTTCTGCTGTGCGGCGAAGATGTTGGCCAGGATGACCACGACGAGCATCACGATGCCGCCGAAGAAGCCTGTTTTCTTGAGCGCCACGTTGCTTGCGATGGCGAAGGCAATGACTGCGCATATCAGAAGGATGAACGCCACAACTGAGACGTATGCCCACGCATCTGAGCTCATGGTGTTGACGAGCGACTTGCCCCAGCTTACGAAGAAGATCTCCGGAGTCGGTTCAACCTTGTCGACTGTCTTGGCGCGCGCCAGCTCGAGGTTGGCTCTGATGTCGCCGTTGCCCGGCTCGAGAAGCAGTGCACGCTCATAGTTGAGGATGGCACGTGCTATGTCGCCAGCCTTGTAGTAGGCGTTACCGAGATTGTAGTAGACCTCTGCCGATTCGCCATTGACAAGGAGCTCCTCGTAGATCTGGATAGCCTGCTGGAAGTCGCCCTTGATGTAGGCGCTGTCGGCACCCGCTTTGGTGTGTTCGACCACCTCGCTGCGGATAGAGTCGAGGGTGAAGGTGTCGGTGCGTTCAACGATGACACTGTCCTCCTGGGCTCTGAGAGCTATCGTGGTGAGCAAAGCTAATGTAAAAAATATCTTTCTCATATCTTTATTTCCTCTGTTTTAGTGCTTGATTGAGTTCTCCATTTTGCTGATCACTGAGATGGCTGAGCTGTAGATCTTATCCATCGTCTTGCCGGCATCGCCAGGAGCAAAGCGCGCGAACTCACACTCGTCGAGCGTTGCAAGGAGTTCGCTGGTCAGCTCTTCGCTCACGCCGCTTGCCGCAAGCTTCTCAGAGACATTGTCCTTGGTGAGCTGCGATACGGGGATGTTGAGCTTGTCGCTGATGTAGCCCCAGAGTGCCTTGAGAACCTCGTCGTAGAATGCCTCCTTGTTGTTCTCGCTGAGCAACTTGCCTGCTGCCTTCATACGCTTGGTGGCCACCTTGTTGGCCTTCTTGGTGCGTGTCTTGGCTACGTTGGCGTTGGCTGCTGCCTGCTTTCTGTAGGCGATGAGGATAGCTGCAAGGATGAGAGCCGGGATGATGTAGAGCATCCAGAAGAGCGTTGAGCCGTAGAAGAACTTGCCGCGCTCCTGAAGCTCGACGTCGTTGAGCTTGATGTAGCGGATGTCCTCGCCCAGCACCTTGAGGTCCTCCTTGTTGGTGAAGTTGGCAATCACGTTGTCGGCATTGCCTGCGCCCTTCTCCACATGCACGTTGTAGTCGTTGGTGGTGAGTGTCTTGTAGCTCTTCGTCTTGGTGTCGAAATAGCTGAACTTGACGCCGGGGATCTTATAGTCGCCCGGATGGCGAGGGATGGCGAGGTATTCGATTACCTTGCTGCCCGACATTCCTTCGGGAGTTATCTTCGACTGGTTGTCGACCTTCGGATCGTAGACCTCGAAGTCCTCGGGGAACTTTATCTCGGGGTCGTGGAGCAGCTTGAGGTTACCCGTTCCTGAGATTATCAGCTTGACGGTGATGGCATCGTTGGTCTTGACGCTCTCGCTGTTGATCGAAGATGAGATGTTGAACTCTCCCACTCCGCCTGAGAAGCCTTCGGGCTTGCCGGCAGGAAGAGGAAGCACGTTGATGTTGATTGTCGGTGTGGTCAGGGTCTTCTTGACGCTGACTACGTTGCCGCCGCCGTTGAAGAAGGCCTCGAATGGGTCGTCGCTCTGGACCACCTTCTCGACGGTTGCGTCGAAGCGTGCCGGCTCGATGGAGAGCTTGCCGCTCTGCTGCGGGAAGAGCACGAACTGACGATAGACAGTGGTGTAGTAGTTGCGTCCGTTGTAGTGCTCCTGGCTCCAGCGTGCATTGGCGGGGCGCTCAATCTCCTGTGAATGGAAGCCCTTGAAGTCGGGCAGCTTCACGTTGTCGAGTCCCATGCGTGAGTCGCGGGTGTAGATCTTGTAGGTCAAGAGGAATGCCTCCTGCTCGTAGACCGATGTGCGCGACACGTTGGCTGTGACGAAGAGATCCTGTGCAGAGACGCTTGTCGACGATGCCGACGATGACTTACCGCTGCCGCTGCCTGAGCTGCTCTGGCTGCTCTGGTCGGCAGGAAGCACCTTGATGCGTACGCTGTTTGAGACCATTGAGTTGCCGTCTGCCACGATTGTTGCGCCCGGGACGGTGTAGGTTCCGGCTGTGTTGGCCATCAGAATGTAGGTAAACTTGATGCCGGACTCCGACGTCACGTTACCATTGATGATTTGCGTGTTCGAGAACGTACTGCGCGACGGTCCCATAAGCACCTCAAAGCCCTTGATCGAAGGCGCTCTGAAGTCTTTCACCTTTTGTGTTGAGACCGTATAGGACAATCGGAACTGATCGCCGACAACCACCGCATCGGGGGCTGAGGCCGTGAAGGTCACTTTGTTGTCGGCAAAGAGGGTCACGGCGAAAACGGTCATCAAAAGTAGAACTAGTTTTCTCATTATTTAAATACGTATTTATTTACCAATCTTTCTCGAGACGTCCACCCTGGATGACAGGTTGCTTCTGCATCTTGTCCTGGGTCTCCTTCTCGTCCTGCATGACCGACTTGAGCAGCTGCTCGGCATTCTCCTTCGACATTTCGTCGTCCTTCTTCTCGGGCTGCTTGGGTTGCTGCTGTTGCTGGTCCTGCTTGTCCTTGTTCTGGTCCTGATTCTGCTGTTGCTGTTGTTGCTGCTGCTGATTGTCGTCCTTGTTGTCCTGATCCTGATCCTGCTGTTGCTGCTGATCCTTCAGCAGTTTCTGGGCGAGAGCCAGGTTGTAGCGCGTCTCGTCGTCGCTCGGATTGTTTCTCAGCGACTGCTTGTAGGCCTCGACAGCCTTGGCGTAGTCCTTGTTGCTCTGGAAGATTACCCCCATGTTGTGGTAGATCTTCGCCAGCTTCGACTTATCCTTCTCGACCTGCACGGCAGCGGCATACTGTTCCATTGACTCCTGCGCCTTCTGTTGAGCCCAGAGAGTGTTGCCCAGGTTGTACATCGAAACCGTTGACTTCGGATTGACCTCAAGAGCCTTGCGATAGTTCACCTCGGCAGTGGTAAAGACGCTGTCGTTGAACATCTTGTTGCCCTTCCTTATGTAGTCGCGCTCCAGTTTCTGTGCCGATGCGCCGGAGGCGACCGCCAGCAGAGCTGCAAACATTAGATACTTATTGTTCATAGTCTTCTCTCTCCTATTTCTTGTTGTTAAAGAGGTGGATGCCCTTAAGCATCGGGTTCTTACACTCCAGGACGAGCAGCTCGGCGAAGAGCAGGATGAGGATTATCCATGCCACCGACTGGAACTGCTCGTTGAACTCGGTGTAGACCTTTGTCTCGACGTCTGCCTTTGCCAGTTTGCCAATCTCCTTCTCGATGGCTTTCTGTGCGGAGTTGGAGTTGTCGACGCGGACATAGATGCCCTTGCCCTCCTTCGCTATCTCCTGACACATCGCCTCGTTCAGTCGGGTCACTACGACGTTGCCCTCGCGGTCGCGGCGGAAGTCGTTGGTGCCCTCAACGGGAATCGGAGCGCCGTCGGGCAATCCCACTCCAAGCACATTGACCTGGATGCCCTTTGCGGCTGCAGCCTTGGCTGCCTCCTCGGCACCGCCCTCGTGGTTCTCACCGTCGGTGATGACGATGATCGACTTGCCAACACCCTCTTCGGGAGTGAAGCTGCGTGTGGCGAGGTCGATGGCAGCTCCGATGGCTGTACCCTGCTTAGAGATAAGCGCAGGAGAGATGCTCTCGAGGAATATCTTTGCAGAGATATAGTCGCTGGTGATTGGGAGCTGTGTGTAGGCATCGCCGGCAAAGATGATCATGCCGACCTTGTCGTTCTCCATTCCGTCGACCAGCTTGGAGATGATTCGCTTAGCCTTCTCGAGTCGGCTGGGCTGAACATCCTCGGCAAGCATGGAGTTTGATACGTCGAGAGCGATAATCACTTCGACTCCCTGACGCTTCACGGTCTCCAGCTTCGAGCCGAACTGCGGACGAGCCAGCAGGACGGCGAAGAGAGCCACGGCAGCCATCATGATGCCGAACTTCACGTCGGGTCGATGTTTCGACACGGCGGGCATCAGTTGCTCCAGCAGAGCCGGATCGCCATAGCTACGCAGCGCCTTGCGACGTCGGTAGTTGGAGTATAAATAGAATAGTACCAGTGCGGGTACCAGTATCAGCAAATATAGATATGCCGGTTCTTCAAAACGAAACATGATTACTTCTTCTCTATTAGTTTATGGTATCTTCTTAAGAATGGTGTTGCGCAGGAGCACCTCGAGCAGCACGCAGAGCAGGGCTGCCAGTGCGAACCACTGGTAACACTCTTCGCGCTTGCTGAACTCCTTGACGTTCAACTTTGTCTTCTCAAGTTTATCAATCTCCTCGTACACCTCTTTCAGCTTTGTGTTGCTGGTGGCGCGGAAGTAGTTTCCGTCGGTCGTTCCTGCAATCTGCGTCAGTGTGCTCTCGTCGATCTCCACCGGCATGTTGACATACTGCACGGTGTTGCCCACGGGGTACGGATATGGCGCTGTGCCGTTGGTTCCCACTCCGATGGTGTAGACGCGGATGCCGAAGCTCTTCGCAATCTCGGCTGCTGTCAGCGGAGAGATCTCGCCACGGTTGTTGGTACCGTCGGTCAGCAGGATGATGACCTTCGACTTCGCCTTGCTGTCCTTCAGGCGGGTTACGGCGTTGGCGATACCCATGCCGACCGCTGTTCCGTCCTCAATCAGTCCGCACTTCACGTTGTTGATGAGGTTGAGCAGCACGGCGTGGTCCACGGTGAGCGGACACTGCGTGTAGGTCTCGCCGGCGAAGACAGTGATACCGATGTTGTCGTTCGGTCGGCCGCTGATGAACTGTGAAGCCACCTCCTTGGCTGCCTCCAGACGATTCGGCTTGAGGTCTTCGGCAAGCATACTGGTCGATACGTCGATTGCCATCATGATGTCGATGCCCTCAATCTCGCTGTTCTGCCAGCGGTTGGTGGTCTGCGGACGTGCCAGCACCAATATGACAAGGGCCACGGCAAGCACTCGCAGCACGAACGGAGCATGTATCAGGTAGTTCTTGTAGCTCTTGGGAGCATGCGCATACATCCTTGTGTCCGACACCTGCATGGAGGCCTGGCTCTTGTTGTGCCGCATGACGTACCACACCACGTATGGCACAATCAGCAGCAATAAAAACAGATATTCAATATTGGCAAAAACCATATTTGATTCTTTTATTAGTTCTGTCTATCTTTTCTTTTACGTTCTCTCTCTCACTCCGCCGATCAGAAGAGGCTGCCCACCTGACGCACCACATATATAATAATGTATACGATGGCTGCTGCCAGGGCTGCTATGCCTACGCCGAGAAGAATCTTCGTACGCAGAGAGCGTTTCTCCACGATGGTAATCTCGGTAGGCTGCGGCTTGGCGTTCTCGTCCTCCTTCTCCTTGGTCTCGTCGATGAATCCGATGGCATTGATCAGGTTGGCATCGTTCTCGTTGAGCATAGGATTGTGCTTCGCGAACTTCACGAGGTCGGCAGTGACGAAGAGCTCCTTCAGTTCGCTGATCGACTCCTTGTTGCCCTCCTCGGTGAGGCGTTCGAGGATCTCTGTAGAGGTCATCTCAAGCGCGTTGAAGCCGAAGCGGTCGCGGATGTATGTACGTATCACGTCGGTCAGCTCGGTGTAGTACTCCTTGGCGTTCTCGGAGTGAGCCTTCTGTTCGCTCTTGATCTTCTCGATCATCTGCATTGCAGCCTGATGGGGCGGCAACTTGGGCTCCACCTTCACCTTGCGGATGATAGGCTTGTTGTCCATGATGCGGCGAACCAGGTAGACCAGCAGGAAGGCAAACGGGAAGAAGAGCACCACGCAGGCAATCAGTCCGTACCAGTCCTCCCACACGAAGTCGGGCTTCATGACTCCCTTCTGCGGGAAGAAGACATCCGGCTGGAGTGTGTCGACAGGGACGGAGTAGACCTTCAGAGCCAGTGAGTTGGACTGATGTTTCTCGCGGCCCACCTCGACCGTCATTGGCGGGATGTAGTAGAGCGCAGAGTCGAACGAGGTGATGGTGTACTGCTGTGTGATAAGCATGCGCTTGCGGTCGTTCAGATACTGAGTGTCCGCCTTGGCAACGTCGAGCACCTCAATGCCGTTGACCAAGGTATCCTTGAACACCGGGAAGATGGCTCTCTGGTTAGCGTCGAGAGCCACCGAAAGCTCGATGTGCGCCTGTTCGCCAATCAATATCTGCAGAGAGTCAATCTTCGCTTCGACGGTGACCGACTGAGCCGACCCGCTAACGCTGGCAGCTGTCAGACACGCCGTTAATATAAAGCTTTTCAATCTATTCATAACCTATCTGTAATTTCGTTTATCGAACAGCGCCATCATTGCCTTCACGTAGTCTTGGTCGGTGCGTACCGATGTAGAGTCGACGCTGCTGCGGCGGAACGTCTCGCTGAGCTCAGCTTGTCTCTGCTTCCACCATTCGGCATGCGCCCTGCGGACAGCCTTCGACGAGGTGTCAATCCACTGCTCCACACCGCTCTCGGCATCCTTCACGCGCATCAGTCCGACGTCGGGCAGCTCCGCCACACGCTTGTCATAGACCTGCAGGGCGACGACGTCGTGCTTGCGGTTGGCTATGGTCAGCGCATTGCTGAAACCACTGTTGTCGATGAAGTCACTGAGGATGAAGGCAGTGCAACGGCGCTTCATCACGTTGGTCAGATACTCCAGCGCTACTCGGATATTTGTGTTGCGGCTTTCCGGCTGAAAGTCGATAAGTTCACGTATAATATATAAGATGTGTCGGCGTCCCTTCTTCGGCGGAATGAATTTCTCAATCTTGTCGGAGAAGAAGATGACTCCAATCTTATCATTGTTCTGGATGGCAGAGAAGGCCAGTGTGGCCGACATCTCGGTCACCATGTCTCTCTTCAGCTGCTTCGTGGTTCCGAACTCCAGTGAGCCGGAGACGTCGACAAGCAGCATGACGGTCAGCTCACGCTCCTCCTCAAACACCTTCACGTAGGGCTTGTGGAAGCGCGCGGTGACGTTCCAGTCAATGTCGCGTATGTCGTCGCCGAACTGATACTCGCGGACCTCCGAGAAGGTCATACCCCTGCCCTTGAAGGCGGAGTGGTACTGTCCAGCAAAGATGTTGTTGGACAGTCCGCGCGTCTTTATCTCAATCTGGCGAACCTTTTTTAGTATATCGTTTGTCTCCATTTTCCTATTTTGAGTATAGTCAATTTGCATTTGTTGATTGACACAAAACCAATCCTCTCAGAAATAGGGACAATTAGGGCACTTCTACCTTATTGAGAATCTTGCTGATGATTTCCTCTGAAGAGATGTTGTTGGCCTCTGCCTCGTATGTCAGGCCGATACGGTGACGAAGCACGTCGTGTGCCACGGCGCGGACGTCCTCGGGGATGACATATCCACGGCGCTTGATGAAGGCGTATGCGCGTGCCGCGAGGGCGAGGTTGATTGACGCACGTGGTGAGCCTCCGAAGCTGATCATCTCCTTAAGCTCCTTCAGGTCGTACTTCTCCGGGTAGCGTGTGGCGAAGACGATGTCTACGATGTAGCGCTCAATCTTCTCGTCGAGGTAGACCTGACGAACCACCTTGCGTGCCTCGATGATGTCCTCTGCTCTGAGCACCGGACGGATGCTGGTACGCTCACCGCTGATGTTCTGACGGATGATGAGCTTCTCCTCCTCGGGTTTCGGATAGTCGATTACGACCTTAAGCATGAAACGGTCCACCTGTGCCTCAGGCAGCTGGTAGGTACCCTCCTGCTCTATCGGGTTCTGTGTAGCCAGCACGAGGAATGGCTCCGGAAGGTTGAATGTCTCCTTGCCGATAGTCACCTGACGCTCCTGCATTGCCTCGAGCAACGCACTCTGCACCTTTGCCGGAGCACGGTTGATCTCATCTGCCAATACGAAGTTAGCGAAAACGGGTCCCTTCTTTATCTGAAACTCCTCGTCCTTCTGACTGTAGATCATGGTTCCAAGCACATCGGCAGGAAGCAAGTCCGGAGTAAACTGGATTCTGCTGTATTTTGCGTCGATAAGTGAAGCCAGAGTCTTTATGGCCAATGTCTTCGCCAAACCTGGCACACCCTCGAGGAGCACGTGTCCGTCGGAGAGAAGTCCGATGAGCAACGACTCGATAAGATGTTTCTGACCTACGATGGTTTGGTCCATTCCTGTCACAAGATTTGTCACAAATGCGCTTTGTCTTTCAATTCGCTCGTTGAGTTCGCGAATGTCTAATGATTCTGCCATAAATTGTTTTATTTATAAATGTTTTACTTCCAATTTTCTGTTCTCTATGTGGCCTGTTCAGACAGGTACACATTTAGCTTTCAAAAGTACAGCTTTAGCTACTTTACAACAACAAAAAATTAATTAAAAAATATCTGTAATGCCCTCAGATTATATTTCTTTTACATTTGGCAGTATAAAGAGGAAGCGCGCTCCGCCCTTGTAGGTGGTGTCGAGGCGCACCTCTCCCTCCATCTTCTCGGCAATATTGGCGCAGATGTAGAGTCCCAGTCCGAATCCCTGCTCGAAGTTGTCTATCTTCTCGAAGCTGTGGAACAGCTTGCCGACATTCTCTGGAGCGATGCCGCAGCCTGTGTCGGTGACGGCAAAGGTGATGCGTCCCGGATTCTCCTTCAGCGAACAACTAAGCTCGATGGAGCCCTCCGTGGTGTGCTTCTTCGCGTTGGTGAGGTAGTTGACCAGCACCTGGGTCACTCTGCTTTCGTCGGTGTAGAGCATGTAGTCGTCGGGGACGTCGGTGACGAAGTTGACTGCCACTGCCCCATCCGTCTCCCTCTCCTGGAAGACTGTCGAGATGGCGTCGAGGCAGATCACGTTACAGAGCACCGGGTCGTGGCGTACGGTGTACTTGCCGCTCTCCAGCTCAGCCAGGTCGAGGAGCTCGTTGACGAGCGACGTAAGCATCTCGGAGTTGCTGAGAATCAGTCCGGCATACTCCTGCGCATCCTTCTCGGGTATATCCATGTCGGGCATGGCCAGAATCTGCGAGAAGCCCACGATGGCGTTGAGCGGAGTGCGTATCTCGTGGCTCATGTTGTGGATGAACGCCGTCTTCATGTTGTTGGCAGAGTTGGCCTGGTCGCGTGCCACCTTAAGCATCACGTTTTGCTTCTTGATTCGTCGAAGCATCTTGCGATGGTGCATCAGGGCGAGGAATACGCCAATCAATATGATGAGCGCCGTCACGGCGGTGATGGTCACTATTCGGTCGTGATACTTGGCATCCTTCAGCTCCGTCTGGAGCAGTATTCGCTGGCGTTCGCTGTTGAGGTGCTCCAGGTCCTTGGCGCTCCGCAGCTTGTCGAGCTCCAGCTGCTGATTAGTCACCTTGAGGTGTTCGTTGGCGGCGCGCTCCTGCTCCATCTCTGCCTCCTGCTGCGCGTGGAGCAGCTTCAGTCGCATCGCTTCGTCCTCTTTATCCTTCAGCATGTTCTTCAGGATTTGGTTTCCCATCTGGGTGTTCATCTCGGCGATGTCCGATGCCTGCATGGCGTCGACCAGCGAGTCGCGGATCATTCGGTTCTTATGGTATTCGTGGAAAGCGCTCTTATAGTCGCCGATAGCCTCATAGACCCTCGACCTGAACAGGTGGCGGCTGTCCTCGCGCGGGAAACGTTCGCTCATGGCCAGTGCAGAGTCAATCTTGTTTTCTATGACATACTTGTTCAGCATCATGGTGATGTAGGAGACGTCGTAAAGATTGTCGTGCGACACCCGGTTAAGCTTCTCCCACTCTCTGTAGCACTCCATAAACTCATCGTTGCGACCCTGATCATAAAGGATGAGCGCCTTCTGCTGGATGGCGCGCTCCTTGGTCATGGCCGTCTTTGCCGTCGAGATGGCCTTCTCGGCATACTCCATCGCACCCTCGTAGTCCAGGCAATGGCGTCGGTACTCCGAGATGTTCTTGTAGAGCATCGTCGGGTCCTGCTCGGGAGCATATTGCAGCTGATACTCCAGCGCGCGGGCATTATATTTGTATGCCATGGTCTGATTGCCCCTTGAGGTCTGGATCTTCGCCATGTTTTTCAGGCAGGTCAGTATTCCGTAATGTGAATTCTCCTTCACAGCCTCCTGCTCCAGGAGCGAATTCTCCTGCATCGCCTGCATTGATTTTCCGTGGTTGAGCAGATAGGTGATGTGGGTGGTCGTGGCGAAGTAGTAGTACTGCAGGTAGCCGTTGCGGCGGGAGACGCGACGGAGATCCTCCGCGGTCCTCACGATTTCATCCTCGTCCTGCTTGATGCTGGCGTTCTGCAGGTAGATGGTATATGCCAGACACTCAGCCTTCTTGTCGCCATAGGCTATGGAGAGGCGCTTCAGGGTGTCGGCTGCGGCAATGCCCTTCGCCGAGGCTCTGTTGCTGTAGGCACGCTGGTATATGGGATAAAGACGGTCGTCGATGCGGAATACATTGTTCTGGGAGAGGAGAATCGTGGAGGGAAGCACTGCAAACAAAGCCGAAAGGATGACCCGTGCAAGAGGATGGCATCGCCTTACGGCAACACCTCTCTCCTGCAGGGCATCACTATAGTTGTTTGTTGTGTGTATCATAATGATTCATCCCCATTAATTGGTTGATAATAAATCGAGACAAAAATAATCAATTATTGGTCAAATGTGTCAACTATAATAACTATTTATGATATTTAGGACGAGTTTTCACTTTGTTCACAATCTGCGAAAATATCAAACATAATATTGTCCAATTTTCCTTTTTTAGGTGATTATTAGCGTTTTTCAAGAAAAAAACTGGGAAAAATGTGTTGTGTAACATATATATTTATATATTTGCACCAAAATTTACTAAATGAACCGCCTTTTAAGGAGGCAGTTCCATTGTTTAACTAAAATCTTGAAAGAAATGCTAAAGGAAAAAGCTGGTGAAACAGCAGGTAAGATCTGGAGTGCACTCAATGGCACAGAGGGATTGAATGAGAAGCAGATTAAGAAGGCGACAAAACTCACCAAGGATAAAGACTTGTATCTTGGTCTGGGATGGTTGCTTAGAGAGGACAAAATCTCAACTGAAGAGACTGAGGAGGGATTGTTCGTTAAGTTGGTCTAATAGCGACCGGCTGCAACGGGTGCTTCCCGTAACGACTTAAAAAAAAGAGGGTATATCTTCGCGATATACCCTCTTTTCTTATCTCTGTGGTTCTTATGCCTCTTTGATGAGAGCCATTCCCTTGCGGATTGCCTCCTCGTTCATAGGGATGAGGTGGTGATGGCGCTCGGGGAGAGTCTTCTTCAGGCCCTTGAGCACACTCTCGATGCTCACCATCGGGAGCACCTTGAGCAGTCCGCCCAGCACAATCATGTTGAACGTTTTTGAGTTGCTCATCTCGTTGGCAGCATCCATGGCATCAATTCTGTAGACCTTGATATCCTTGCGTGTCGGAGGATTGATGATGCCGTAGCTATCGTAGATCAGGATTCCGCCCGGTTTCACCTTCGACTCGAACTTCTCCAGTGATGGTTGGTTCAGGATGATGGCAGCGTCATATCTGCTCAATATCGGCGATGAAATCTTGCTGTCGCTGACGATGACAGTGACGTTGGCCGTACCGCCTCGCTGTTCCGGTCCGTAGGCAGGCATCCAGGTGACCTCCTTGTTCTCCATAAGTCCTGAGTAGGCAAGAATCTTACCCATTGACAAGACACCCTGTCCGCCAAATCCGGCTATAATAATCTCTTCTTTCATGGAAGTCGGTTTTTTAAGTTTTTACTTTTTATCTTTCAGGTCACCTATCGGATAGAACGGGAACATGTTCTCCTCCATCCATTTGTTGGCCTTCTCGGGGCTGAGTTTCCAGCCTGAGCAGCAGGTAGAGACAATCTCCACGAGGTTTGAGCCCTTGCCCGCCATTGAGTTCTCAAACGCCTTTCTGATGGCCTTCTTCGCATTGCGGATGGCAGCCACGGTGTGGACCGACTGACGAGTCACGTAGGCTGTGCCCTCGAGTCCCGCAGCAATCTCGGTAATCTTCAGCGGATAGCCGTGGATGTGGGCGTCGCGTCCGTAGGGCGAGGTGGCAGTCTTCTGTCCGAGCAGTGTGGTCGGAGCCATCTGACCGCCGGTCATGCCGTAGATGGCATTGTTGATGAATATCAGAGTGATGTTGTCACCGCGGTTGAGCGCATGTATTGTCTCGGCAGTACCGATACAAGCCAGGTCGCCGTCGCCCTGATATGTGAAGACGAGTCGGTCGTTCCAGAGGCGCTTGATGGCCGAAGCCAGTGCTGGTGCCCTTCCGTGGGCAGCCTCCTGCCAGTCGATGTCGATATATTTATAGATAAACACGGCACATCCCACCGGAGCAATACCAATAGCTTTGTCCTCCAGTCCCATCTCTTCGATAACCTCGGCGATGAGTTTATGCACCACGCCGTGGCCGCAGCCCGGGCAATAGTGCATCGGAACGTCGTTCAGGAGAGTCGGTTTGTGGTAGACCAGGTTCTCCGGTTTTATAATTTCTTCTTTAGTCATTTCTTCTTCCCTCCTCTATCGGTTGGTGAACCTTATGAAAAATTCCATCAGTTTGGCGAATATAGCCGCACTACATACATATATAAATGTCTTGAAGTCGCAGGCGAAATATGTGATGATAGCCGCCAGTGCGAGAATCAGGAATATGATGTTGAGTATGTTTCTGATTTTATCGGGATTCATGGTTACTGCTGATTAATAAATTTCTCCTTGAGTGCATCGATAATCTCATCCGGATCGGGCACGATGCCACCGAGACGTCCGAAGTGTTCAACCTTCACTCTGCCCTCAACGGCCAGTCGGACATCCTCGATCATCTGTCCGGCGTTGAGCTCAGTGACCAGCATTCCCTTCACGTGTGAGGCATGCTCGGCGATAA
>CAZKNB010000019.1:0-13778 GCA_964554075.1 uncultured Bacteroides sp. | reverse complement strand
GTTATGTTTTTTCATTTGAAGTTTGTTTTTGGTTTAACAATATTCTTTCACTTTGTCATCGCCTCTCTCTTAATTTTATTTTCAATATGAAAAGAGAACCTAATGACATTGCGAATGTACGTATTTATTTCTGCCCTACAAACTTTTCTGATAAAAATCGTGCAATATCCTCTTTTTACATTCTGTTTCATTAGCAATATTGCACATTTTTTATCAATCTGTTACCTCAATCAACAACTTCGAACTTACTACTTACTACTTTCTACTTCGAACTTCCTACTTACTACTTTCTGCTTCCTACTTTTTGCTCGGTCGCAATTCCTCGAACAGCGTCTTCATGCCCTTGATCTTCTCACCCTGAACGAGCGTCAGCAGCTGCTTGGCCACCGTGCGACGGACAGCGACGAAGGCATAATGCTCCTTCACATCGATTGCCCCCACATCGTCGCGGCTCAGTCCGCCCTTCTTGTAGAAGAAGCCGGCGATGTCCATTCGGCTCAGCTTATCCTTCTTCCCCTTACCTATATATATAGTGACCCACTTCGACTTCGGCGGACGAGACACCTGCTCCGGCAGTTCGAAGCGTTCAATCTCTCCCACATATTCGGGCAGATGCTCCGACTCGTTGAGGATGATGTATGATGCTCCCGTGGAGCTCCAGCGCGCCGTACGGCCATTGCGGTGGGTGAATGCCTCCTCGTTGACAGGCAGATGGTAGTGGATGACGTGCTCAATCTCAGGCACATCGAGTCCGCGCGCGGCGAGGTCGGTGCAGATGAGCGTATGGGTGCTGCCGTTGCGGAACTTATAGAGTGCACGCTCGCGCTGTGGCTGCTCCATGCCGCCATGAAACTTCTCCGTCTCCAGACGACGCTCGGAGAGCAGACTCTGCACACGGTCCACAGCGTCGCGATGGTTGCAGAATACGATTGCCGAACTGCCACCAAGCGTGCAGAGTAGCTTGTAGAGTGTTTCAATCTTATCCTTTTCGGGCGAGATGACCTCCATCAGTCTGAGACGTTCGGAATGTCCGCCGCCCTGCGCCTCCAGATAGTCGATACGCTTAGCTCCCCCGGCACCCACGAACTGCGGAATCTCGTCGGAGTCGGTGGCGGAGAGCAGGATGCGCTGACGCAGCTTCGGTAGCTGCTCCACAATCTCAGCCATCTCGTCCTGGAAGCCCAGTTCCAGCGACTTGTCGAACTCGTCAATGACCAGTGTGCTGATGGAGTCCACATCAATGTTACCCTTGCGCAGATGGTCGGCAATACGTCCCGGAGTGCCGATGATGAGAGCCGGGCGGCTGCCAAGGATTGTCTTCTTCTCCTCCGCGATGGGATGTCCGCCATAGCAGCAACAGCTGCTCCACTTCGTAGCCATGCCGCGGAACACCGTGTTGATCTGCAGCGCCAGCTCACGCGACGGAGCCAGCACAAGTGCCTGCACACCCTCGACACCCTCGCGCATCAGCGAGAGCAGCGGCAGCAGGAATGCCAGCGTCTTGCCCGAACCTGTCGGCGAGAGCAGAACCACGTTGCCACCACCACTAATAACCTCCACAGCCTCACGCTGCATATCGTTCAGCTGCTCTATGCGCAGACTCGCCAGAGCACTATCTATATATTCCTTATTCTTCACCATAGTGAAGCAAATATAAAGATTTCGGCGGAGATAATGGTATAATGTAAACTCTTTTATACTATCTTTGCCATATTATTTCAAAAAGAATGACTAAAGACATAAAACGATATGAGTAAACTGACAATCGTGGAGGAGCTGAAGCAGCGCGTGCTGCAAGGCGGACCTGCACTCAACTATGACGAGGCTCTGGCCTTGGCCAACACAGAAGACAAAGAGGAACTTTATGCTGCTGCAAGCGAGATAACACGCCACTTCGGCAAACCTGCATTCAACCCGTGCAGCATCATCAATGCGCGCGCCGGAAAATGCTCTGAGAACTGCAAATGGTGCGCACAGTCGGGCCACTATCACACCGACTCCGACGTCCACGGCATCGTATCTGCCGACAAGGTGCTCTGCCAGGCTAAGCACGACGAGGCAAAGGGCGTGAAGCGTTTCTGCCAGGTGACAAGCGGACGAGCTGTCAAGGGCGAGGCGCTGAAGAAGATCTGCGACAACTATCGTGAGCTTCGCAAGGAGACCGACCTCTTCCTCTGCGGTTCGCTCGGACTGCTCAACAAGGAGGATCTGCAGCAGCTGTGGGATGCCGGTATGCGCCGCTACCACTGCAACCTTGAGTCGGCTCCGTCATACTTCGGCGAGCTCTGTACGACTCACACCATTGAGGAGAAGATCCAGACACTGCGCTGGGCGCGCGAGATAGGATTCGAACTCTGCAGTGGTGGCATCATCGGCATGGGCGAGACACGCGAACAGCGCGTTGAGCTGGGCATCAAGCTGCTCGAGGTAGCTCCTAACTCAATTCCTATCAACATCCTTTCGCCGATCAAGGGTACTCCACTTGAGAACACACCGCTCATCAGCGACGAGGAGATTCTGACCACGATTGCCGTGTTCCGCTTCATCCATCCTAAGGCTGAACTTCGCTTTGCAGGTGGCCGCAAGCGCCTCTCCCATGATGTACAGCTGAAGGCACTGAACATCGGCATCAACTCAGCCGTTGTAGGAGATATGCTGACAACAGTTGGCTCAACAATCGATTACGACCGCGATTTGGCTAAAGAGGCGGGATACGCTGAATAAAGTCGCTTCGCTCCAAGAGTAAAGGGTGAAGAGTAAAGAGTAAAGAGCCATGCGGAGTGTCATAACGCCGCATGGCTCTTTTTTTTGATGCACCTTATTGGTCACTCTTTTTTTCATACATCGCTCGATGATTGACAATATGGTCGAAGTTCTCTATCGCCCATGCCGTAATTGAAAGCAGATGCGGCATCAGCGACTTGCCGAGCGGTGTCAGCGAATACTCCACCTTGGGCGGTACCTCTGGATAGACCTTGCGAGCTATGAGATCGTCGGCCTCCAGCGAACGCAGACACGACGACAGGACACGCGACGAGATGTCGGGAATGCTCTTCTCAAGCATATTAAATCGCAGGGGCTCCTCCGAGCTGTTGAGCACGTAGAGAATCAGCAGCGACCATTTATCGCCAAATCGAGTTATTATATTTCTGAACGGACACGACGGATGTTCGGGCGAAAGTATGCCCTCCCTCGTCATCTTCTCCACAACTTTTTTCTCTTTCTCCATAATTATTTTTTAGGCTTCAAAAGCGCAACAGGTCCAATTCCGACAAAAAAGTAACCTACTCTCACATTTGTAACCTCTTGATTTTTATATTTTTGTTTTCTACATTTGCACTAACAAAATGAAAGTGCCTTTAGTTTTTAAAGCGTAAACAAAGGTATCACACATTTTGTTATAATGCAACTTTATTATTCACTTTAAAATTTAAAAGAAAGATGAAACGTTCTAATGAATTTGGATTTGGCCATAGCGCACAGTCAATCTTGTGTGCAGCGGCAGAGGCTCCAGCAGCTTGTGGTTCAGCATGTGGTTCAGGTGATAAGGAGGAGAAGCCGGCAGCAGCTTGTGGCTCTGCTTGCGGTTCTGGCGACAAAGAGGAGAAACCTGCAGCTTGCGGTTCTGCTTGCGGCACTGGTGACAAGAAATAATATTTTTGCCTAAACGCAGAAACACTTATTCAGGGAATGGAATACTTTGCTTTTCAGTGGCACATAACCGATGTTTGCGACCAGCGTTGCGAACACTGTTACATATTCAGTGAGGGACATCCAAAGCTCGTGGAGATGTCGTGGGAGCGTTGCCTCGCCACGATAGCCACCTGCCGCCAGATGTGCGAGAAGATGAACCGTCTGCCCTACTTTTACATCACGGGCGGCGACCCCATCCTCCACTCCCGCTTCTGGGACCTTCTGGAGCTGCTGCACGAACAGGGTATTCCATTCACTCTTATGGGCAATCCCTTCCACCTCACTCCCGAGGTGTGCCGCCGCATGAAGGCTCTCGGCTGCCGCAAGTATCAGCTGAGCATCGACGGACTACGTGAGACCCACGACAAGATCCGTAAGCCGGGCTCATTCGATTGCACCATCAACGCCATCAAGACCATACGCGACGCGGGGCTTCACTGCGCCGTGATGACCACCGTCAGCGGTACCAACATCCACGAGATGCCGGCAATCGTCGACCTCGTCGTGGAGAATCATGTCGACATCTTCGCCTTCGGACGCTACTGCCCGACCTCGCAGGCCAAGGCCATCAGCGAGCGTACGCACATCGAGCCCGAGGAGTATCGCGCCCTCCTTGAGACACTCTGGGAGAGATTTGAGCGCTACCGCGACAGCGACACTACATTCAACCTCAAGGACCACCTCTGGACCCTCTTCCTCTATGAGAAGGGGCTCTTCAAGATTCCCAAGGGGCTCGACGAGGATACCATCTACGACGGCTGCAACTGCGCCAACTGCCACATCACCATCCTGCCCACCGGTCAGGTGATGGCATGCCGACGCTTCGATTCGCCCGTCGGACAACTCTTCGACGGCAGCAACGAGGTTGCCACCCCACTCTACGACATCTTCAACGGCGATGCCGAGAATCGCTATCGCCAGCACGAGAAGATGGAGAAGTGCTCGCGCTGTGAGCTGCTCCGCTTCTGCCGCGGATGTCCCGCCGTCGCCTTCGGTTACCACCATTCATTCTTTGCGGCCGACCCGCAATGCTGGAAGAAAATATAAATCTGAAACTATACAATGGAATTACTTGAGACAATGAAGCATCGCCGCTCCATACGTAAATACACGGAGCAGCAGATTGCGGCCGACGACCTCGACCGCATCATAGAGGCGGGACTCTTCGCCCCCAATGCGGGAGGCGGACAACGTTCAATGCTTGTGGGCATCCACAACGCCAAGCTCGTAGAGCAGATTGGGCGACTCAATCTCTCATGCATGGACCGTACACGTCTGGCAGGCGGCTTTGTCTCAAAGGAGCAGCCATCCATCATCGACGACCCCACAATCAAGAGTGGCTTCTACGGCGCACCCTCCATGGTCATCGTCTTTGCCCAGAAGAACTTTCTCTACAGCATCCCCGATGCCTTTTGTGCAGCCGAGAACATGGTGCTGATGGCCACTTCGCTGGGCATCAGCAGCTGCATCATTGCGCGTGGAGAGGAGACCTTCGCCAACCCCGACGGCGAACACCTGCTCAGGGAATGGAACATCCCCGACAATATGATTGCCCGCTGCTTCGTCATCCTTGGCTATAATGCCGGCGAATACCCAAAAGAAAAGCCGCGCAAAGAGGGGCGCAGCTTAATTATAGAATAGCAATATTCAGGTTCCTGACTTACGACTGTTTCTTTCCTCCGCGTCGATGACCGCCACCGCCGCCGGAGCGTCTGCGTCCGCCACGTCCGCCACCGCGATTACCGCCGCGACCGCCGCCTGCCTTCGGATTGTATGCCGGAGCCTCACCGAGCGCCTCGGGTACAGGTATCTTATATATATCCTTCTCAAGGAAGTTCTCAATCTGCTTGAACTGAGTCTGCTCCTTCTCGCTCACAAAGGTGATGGCAACACCGTCGTTGTTGGCACGCGCCGTACGACCGATGCGGTGAACATAGTCCTCGCTGTCGTGAGGTACATCGTAGTTTATGACGAGACGAATGTCGTCAATATCGATTCCGCGAGCCACGATGTCGGTAGCCACCAGGATATTAATCTTTCCGCTCTTGAACTCATACATAATCTCTTCGCGCTGCGACTGCTCAAGGTCGGAGTGCATCTCGCCCACATTCAGCTTCATCATCTTCAGCGAACGAGCCACCTCCTTCACCTTCAGCTTAGAAGAGGCGAAGATGATGACGCGCTCAGGAACCTCCTGAGCGAAGAGCGTGCGGATGATGCCCAGCTTCTGATTCTCGTAGCAGACGTAAGCAGCCTGGATAATCTTGTCGGCAGGACGAGAGACAGCGAGCTTCACCTCGGCAGGATCGTGGAGGATGTTCTTGGCCAGCTGCTGAATCTTGGCAGGCATAGTGGCCGAGAACATGATGGTCTGTCGGTTCTCCGGCAGCAACTTCACAATCTGCATGATGTCGTCGTAGAAACCCATGTCGAGCATTCGGTCAGCCTCATCAAGGATGAAATAGGAGACGCGTGAGAGGTCGACGTAGCCCAGACTGATGTGGGCCAGCAGTCGGCCGGGAGTAGCAATCACCACATCAGCACCCAGCGTCAGACCGCGCTTCTGCTGCTCGAAGAGCACACCGTCGTTGCCACCATAGACTGCCACGCTCGACACCGGCATGAAATAGGAGAAGCCCTCCATCTGCTGATCAATCTGCTGCGCCAGCTCGCGCGTCGGCGACATGATGATGCAATTGATGGCATCCTCGGGATGGTTACCCTCCGACAATTTGTTTAGCACGGGGAGCAGGAAGGCTGCCGTCTTACCCGTTCCGGTCTGCGCCACCGCAATGAGGTCGCGCCCCTCGAGAATGATGGGGATAGACTGTTCCTGTACCGGCGTACACTCATCGAAACGCATCGCATCAAGTGCCTCAAGCACCGAATCATTTAGTTGCAACTCGGAAAATTTCATCTTCTACTTAACTCTTTACTCTTTACTCTTATCTCTTGTCGCTCAGCGACCCATTTACATCGTTATATAGGAATCCTTGAATCCAAGGAAGTAGAGCACACCGTCAAGGCCAATCGTATTGATCGACTGTTTGGCGTTGGCCACTACCTTCGGCTTCGCATGGAAAGCAATACCCAGACCGGCGATGCCAAGCATCGGGAGGTCGTTGGCTCCATCGCCCACGGCAATCGTCTGCGCGATGTCCACCCTCTCAACCTGAGCAATCAGGCGGAGCAGCTCGGCCTTGCGCTTACCGTCGACCACGTCGCCCAGATAGCGTCCCGTCAGCTTGCCGTCGACAATCTCCAGCTCGTTGGCGTAGACATAGTCGATGCCATACTTCTGCTGCAGATACTTGCCGAAATATGTGAAACCACCACTGAGGATGGCAATCTTATATCCATACTTCTTGAGGACGTACATCAGTCGGTCCACGCCCTCGGTGATAGGCAGATGCTCAGCAATATCCTGCATGACGCTCTCGTCGAGTCCCTTCAGCAGCGCCACACGCTCGCGGAAGCTCTCGGTGAAGTCAATCTCTCCACGCATGGCACGCTCGGTGATGGCCTTCACCTGGTCGCCCACACCGGCACGCATGGCCAGTTCGTCGATAACCTCGGTCTCGATGAGCGTAGAGTCCATATCGAAGCAGATGAGACGTCGCATGCGTCGGTACATATTGTCCTGCTGTAGCGAGAAGTCCATATCAAGCTCGCTGCCCAGCTTCATCAGCTGCTCCTGCATCGACTCGCGGTCGCGCGGATTGCCTCGCACCGACAGTTCAATGCAAGCTTTGCTCTTGCTCGACTCATGCTCGTGGAGCGGAATTCGTCCCGTCAGTCGCTTGATGGCATCGATGTTCATGCCCTGCTCCGCCAGAATGCCCGTCACGGCGGCAATCTGTCGCGCCGTCAGCTGTCGGCCAAGCAGAGTGAGGATGTAGCGGTTCTTGCCCTGCAGACCAACCCAGTCGTCATACTCCTTCGAAGAGACCGGATAGAAGCCTATGCGCACGTTCAGCAGCGAAGCCTTGAAGAGGAGGTCCTTCATCATGAAGCCCGACTTATCCTCGTCGGTCATGCAGAGGATGCCGAGCGACAGGGTGTTGTGGATGTCAGCCTGACCGATGTCAAGAATGGTGGCATCATACTTAGCCAGAATCTCAGTGATTGAAGCGGTTAGTCCCGGTCGGTCCTCTCCGGTGATGCGGATAAGAATAAGTTCAGTGTTGGATTGATCCATAAATCTAATAAGCCTATTATAATGTGGCACAAAAGTAGCAAAAAACATCGAGTATATGCTGTAAAGCATAAAAAAATGCTCAAAAAGCTGATTTTTTGACGAATTCGTTTGGATGTCTGAAAAATAATCACGTACCTTTGCGCAAGGTTTCGAAAATGAAGCGGCTCGCAGGTGGGGCATTTACCGCGCTGAACTGCTGCCGAATAGACGACATTTCGAGGGTGAAACTACTGCGAAGCAGTCCTCGGATAGTATTAACCAAAACCGTGTTACATGAAGTATTATGTAAAGTGGATTTTTGTTGTATTATTAATGTGTTCCTTAACCTCATACGTGGTTGACGACAAACCATCAAGGGGTTTAAATGTGGGCGACGTTGCCCCGAATTTCACGATTCAAACAGCGTCTGAGAAGAGTTCGACAGAACTTAGTGCATTACGTGGGCGTTACGTACTGATTAGCTTCTGGGCTGGCTATGACGCCACCTCGAGAGCAAACAACGCAATTATGAGCCACGCCGTAAAAAGGGCAAAGGCTCAAGGAGTGGAAATGGTCTCTGTATCGTTTGACGAGTTCGACTCGGTGTTCAGAGAGACCATACGAAAGGATGAGATAGCGACTCCCAACTGCTTCGTCGATACGAAGGGCGAGGCATCGGCCATATTCAAGAATTATAAACTCAACAAGGGCTTCGGGAACTATCTGCTGGATGGAAATGGTATTATTATTGCCAAAAACATCTCTGCCGCACAGCTCGCTGACTATCTGAAGAAACGTCCGGCCTGACCGGATTGTTCAGCGTCAAGGGCTGAAAAATGGTTTGAGTTGCATAGACACAAACGGCAACGCAAGCTATTTGCTTATAGGGAAATGCAATACAACAAAAAGATTTTGCCTGCCATTAGCGCTTCCATGGCGCCGACGGCAGGCAAAATTGTTTTTATACGGTTCAGTGTGGTTGCTGGGGGACGCCCCGACGGGGACGCCCCTAGTCCCCACCCTACTTCATCATCTCGTAGATCTTAGTTGTCTCGACAGCCGAGAGCTGCATGTAGCCGCCAAACACCTCTGCCTTGTTCTCGTGGAGGCGCTTAACCAGCGTAGCGATGTCGGGATTCTCCACGCCAAGCTCGGCAAACGTTGTTGGCATGCCAATCGACTTGTAGAAGCGACGCAAAGCTGCTATTCCCTCGAGAGCTACGGTGCGGTCATCGCTTCCCTCGATGTCGAAGATGCGGCGAGCCATCTGTGCCACCTTCTGCGGGCGATGTTCAGCCATGAATGTCATCCATGCCGGATTGACCACAGCCAGACCGGCGCCGTGGGTAACGCCGTAGAGGGCACTAATCTCGTGCTCCATGGCATGGCTCACCCAGTCCTCCACGCGTCCGCAACCACAGATGCCGTTGTGGGCCAGTGTTCCTGCCCACATGATGTTGGCGCGTGCATCGTAGTCGTTCGGGTCTGCCATAACCTTTGCAGCGTCGGTGATAATAGCCTTGATGAGTCCCTCGGAGATGCGGTCAGTCACCTCGACATTCTCTGTCGTAGTGAAGTAGCGCTCAAAGATGTGTGCCATCATGTCGACAATACCGGCTGCTGTCTGATATGGCGGGAGAGTCATCGTAAGCTCAGGGTTGAGCAGTGAGAACTTCGGACGAAGAGCGAAGTCGCTGCGAGCGCCCAGCTTCAACATACCGTCAATCTTAGTGATCACCGAGTTGCCAGAGCCTTCGCTGCCAGCTGCTGGAATTGTCAGTACCACGCCCACAGGCAGAGCCTTCACCAAAGGTGTCTTGCCGACATAGAAGTCCCAGAAGTCACCATCGTAGATTGCTCCTGCTGCGATTGCCTTTGCGGTGTCGATAACAGAGCCGCCACCCACAGCGATAAGTCCGTCGATATTCTCCTTGCGAGCCAGTTCGATACCCTCGTAAACGCGGTCGTCGGTCGGGTTAGGATTGATGCCACCCATCAGGAAGTACTCAATCTGAGCCTCCTTCAGCTTGCCACACACGCGGTCCAGGAGTCCGCTGCGAACAGCAGAGCCACCACCATAGACCACAATCACGCGGTTCATTCCCTCGGCCTTAGCCTGAGTGCCTACACTAAGCTCCACGCCGCGGCCAAACTCATAGCGCGTAGGCGTGCAATATGAAAAGTTAATCATAACTTACATCTGATTATATGTATAACAATCGGGGTCACCCGCCATCCGCACCACGGCGGACGGGCGGGCAACCCCATTTACCTTTTATCAATTTTTCTTATAGTTGTCGAGACCCGTCTGCAGGAAGTCTACATATTCCGGGATGCTCTCGTTGAAGCTGCAATAGTTGTTGAGCGGACGGCCCTCGTTGTCGATGAGCACGTAGAAGGGCTGCACGTTGGCGCCGAACTTCACTCGCTGCAGGTAGCTCCACTTGTCGCCCACTGTGCGCAGTGTGCGCTCAGTGCCATTCTCGGTCACCTTGATAGGCTCGGCGAGCGGAGTCTTGTTGTCCACGTAGAGAGTGATGAGCACGTAGTCATCGTTGATGAGTGAGCTCACCTTACTGTCGGTCCAGACAGAGAGCTCCATCTTGCGGCAGTTGACGCAGCCGTAGCCGGTGAAGTCGAGCATGACGGGCTTGCCATGCTGGCGTGCATACTCCATGCCGAGGTCGTAGTCGTCGAACTTGGCGTGTACGGTGCCGTCGTAGAGCGAGAAGTCCTGAGTCTGCATAGGCGGAGCGAAGGCGCTGACAGCCTTGAGCGGTGCGCCCCAGAGACCCGGAACCATATACACGGCGAAGGCAAGCGAGATGAGCGCCATGAAGAATCGAGGCACACTCACGTGGGTGTCGTCATCGTCGTGCGGGAACTTGATCTTGCCGAGCAGATAGAGACCGAGCAGGGCGAAGATTACAATCCAGAGAGCCAGGAAGGTCTCGCGGTCGAGCAGACGCCATCCGTAGGCAAGGTCTGCCACAGAGAGGAACTTCAGGGCGAATGCCAGCTCGAGGAAGCCAAGGCTCACCTTTATCACGTTCATCCAACCGCCCGACTTAGGCATAGACTTCAACCACGACGGGAAGAGTGCGAAGAGCGTGAAGGGCAATGCCAGAGCGATGGCGAAACCGAGCATACCGATGGTCGGTGCAAGCACACTACCCGTCGTTGACACCTCTACAAGCAGGAAGCCGATGATAGGACCAGTGCATGAGAATGATACGAGCGAGAGTGTGAACGCCATGAGGAAGATACTGAGCAGACCTGTTGTTGCCTCTGCCTTGGTATCGACTGCGTCGCCCCACTTAGCCGGAAGTCGGATCTCGAACGCACCGAAGAATGATGCGGCGAAGATGACGAGCATCAGGAAGAAGAGTATGTTGAAGATGGCATTTGTGGAGAGGGCGTTGAGCGCGCTGGCACCGAAGATTGCGGTGATGACCACGCCGAGAGTGACGTAGATGACCACGATAGAGGCACCGTAGGTCCATGCGTCGCGGATACCCTTCTTCTTATCGTTCTTCGCACGCTTCAGGAAGAAGCTGACGGTCATCGGGATGATTGGCCACACACACGGAGTGAAGAGTGCGAGGAAGCCACCGATGAGACCGGTGAAGAAGATGTAGAGCCATGACATATCCTTTGTTGATGTCTGCTCAGTGCCGAACGAGTTAAGCTCGGTGATGACCGGAGCCCAGAGGTCGGATGTACTGACCTTGCTCTCTGCCACCTCTGCAGCAGCGCTGTCGAGAGTGTCGGCAGCAGCCTCATCGGTCGCTACGCCGTCGGCACTACCCTTGAAGCGGAATGTGGACTGAGTTGGCGGCAGGCAGTTCTCGTCGTTGCAGGCACCATACTCCAGGTAGCCCTCGATGTCGTAGTCGCCACCGGTGAGAGTCAGCTTCTGTACGAACTTTGCAGAGCCTGTGAAGTAGCGTACGTTCATGCCGAACATCTTGTCGTAGTTGGTTATCTCCTTTCCCTCAGCCTTGAGTTTGCCTTCGGGTTTAATTCCCTTGCTGCTATCCACGTTGAATGTAGCTGAGATAGGTCCGCCGGCGCCAAGGTCGGTGGAATAGACATGCCATCCCTGTTCGATGGTAGCCGAGAAGACAATCTCGACCTCAGTGTCGGAGAGTTTGTTGAGCTCAGCCTTCACCTTTACGGGGTCCTGCATCTGTGCGTGCGCCATGATTGCGACGAGCGCCATCAGCAGAAATGAATAGACTTTCTTCATACTGTATATTTATTCTTTAGTTGTTATTCTTTTAACACTTAATCCTTTAATCTTCACTCTTTAATCTTTAATCTTTACTCTTTACCCTTTACCCTTGGAGCGAAGCAAAGCGACTAAATTTCATAATCCACGCATGATCTGCTCTCCTTCAGTTCTGCAAGGAGTGATGCAGCAGCCTTGTGAGAGGGATGGACAGCGTAGCGGCGCACATCCTCCAGGCTGTCAAACTCGCTGTAGAGTGCGATGTTCCATGCCTCGTCGGGGTTGATATTGAGTCCCACCTCAATGTTACGAATGAAATCAATCTCTTTAGGGAGCGCTTCGATGGCAGACTTAAAGGCCTTCATCACCTCCATTTTCTGCTGAGCGTCAACATCTTTGAGCTTGAATAATACGATATGTTTTACCATTTTACCTATTGATTAAATATTATGATTTTATTTTTCAATCTATAATGTTGCGCAAATGTAAGAAATTATACGTACATTCACCGAGTATTTCAGATGAATTATAAAAAGAATGCTATGACAAGAAAGATTGCTGTTGCAATAAGCACACTTATGCTATTCACAAACATGATGGCCGGAGAGATCTACGTAAGCAACTCCGGCAGCGACAATGCGCCCGGAACGAAGGAACACCCGCTGCGCACCTTGCCGCAAGCATTGAAGATGGCACGCGAATGGCGACGACTCAACTCCCCACAGGTGGAGGGCGGCATCGACATCTACGTCGACAGCGGCACCTATCGCCTGACTGAGCCCATCTTTATCCGCCCCGAAGACAGCGGAACGGAGGAATCACCGACTACAATAAAATCTCTCAGCATCGACCATGCAGCCGTAATCACCAGCGGCGTCCCCGTCACGGGCTGGCACCGCGGCACGGACGACGAGCGAGTGCCCGAGAAGCTGCGTTCGAAGATATGGTGGGCAGATGCGCCAGTGGTGAACGGACGCATTGTGGAGAGCCGACAGCTGTGGGTAGACGGAATGAAGGCACTGCGCGCCGCTCAGTTCCCCATGCAGGGAATGATTGAGATGGAGGCATTCAATCCCGCCGACCGGACCATCAAAATACTCACCCCACTCAACTTCGAACGACTCGCCAAGGCTTCGCAACTCGAGCTACAGGTGCATCAGCGCTGGGCAATGGCCATACTGAGGGTGAAGTCGATGAGATGCGACAGCACCGGAACCACACTCACCTTCCACGAGCCGGAGTCAACACGCGAGTTTGAGCATCCATGGCCGCAGCCCGTCATAGGCGGTGACCACGGCACCTCGACCTGCCGCCTGCAAAACGCACTGGAGCTGCTCGACGAACCCGGCGAATGGCATCAGGACTATCCATCAGGACGCATCTACTACTACCCCCGCAAGAATGAGAAGATGGAGAAGGCTAACGTGACAATCCCCTGTCTGGACAGGCTGGTGGAGATTGAGGGCAACGACTATCGCCAGGTGCACCACATCACCTTCCACCACCTGATCTTCCAAGAGACATCGTGGAACACGCCGTCGATAGAGGGACACGTGACGCTGCAGGGAGGCTTCGCCATCAGAGAGGCCTACAAGCTCGACGTGCCTGGTCTGCCCGAGAAGCCGGAGCTGGAGAACCAGGCATGGATAAAGCGTCCGCAGGGCGCCGTCACGGCAA
>CAZKNB010000018.1:0-13779 GCA_964554075.1 uncultured Bacteroides sp. | reverse complement strand
TTGTAAACATCATCCAAGAACTTCTTGATACCAGGATATGAACACCAGCCGGCAACCTTGTATGAGTTGTAACGGTTGTCGCCATAAACATCAGAAGTAGCCTTTGCAGCCTCGGTAGGAAGTGCGGTAGCAGGATCGCTAGATGAATATACTGGGATATCACCACCAGTCAGGAACTGAACACGGTAGCGGTTCTTAGCCCAAGCCTGGAGAGCCTTACCCTCTTTTGAATCACCGTCGAGCGGAGAGTAGTAGATGGCAGTATCACCAGCGTTGAAGTAGTTACCGTCTGCCTTGTAAGCAGTCTCAGCATCTGTTACGTACTGACCCATGTTAGGATAGTTCTTTGCATTGCCCTGAAGACCATCAACCATGTTGTAGTGAGTAAGCAATGTACCCTCGCAACGCTGGTCAGTCTCACGTACTGCCTCAAGCTCATTCCAGAGATAAACAGTCGGCAAGTAACGAGTAAATCCACGACCGTAAGGAGAGTAGTACTTCTCAACGTTTACGCTGTTGCCAGTCTTTGCACTAACGATTGAAGCTGTAGAAGAGCCAAGTACACGAACGAATACACAACTGTTCTTGACACCGTTACCACCAAGGTCGGTAGCACCGTTGTTCCACATGCTGACGAACATAAGGTTCATTGCGCTACCACCACGAGTGTAACCTGTACGAGTGATCAGAGAGTTGTAGCTCTGCTGAGTACCGCTTGAGTTAGTCTTGTAACGGTAAGGGATACAGTTGGCAGTAGAAAGTGTATTCTCGTAAGCAACACCCCAGATAGCCTCGTTGTTGTCGGCAACAGCCTCGTTGGCCAATGTCCAAGCGTCAGAGTAGCGGCTATAGAACTTAGCGCCAGAGCTTGCGATTACATCCTCGGCAGCAGACTGAGCAAGAGTATAGAGGTTCTTGCCAGCATAGTCGCCCTCAGTGATGCTTGACTGACCCAACCAAGATGCAGCGAAGAGAAGGACACGAGCCTTCAGAGCCTCAGCAGCATAGTAGTTGGCACGTCCGTCAGAGCCGAGCTGAGAGAGAGCCTGAGCCTTAGTCATCACGTTAGCCTCCTTGAAGTAAGCCATTGACTGGTCGATATCAGAGAGGATGTTAGCGATAACCTCTGTCTCAGGAACACGAGTCGGAGTGGTGTTGACTGAAGAGATAGCCTCACTGTTGTAAGGAATCGGTCCCCAGATTGCGACCATCTGAGAGTAGTAGAGAGCGCGGAGGAAGTATGCCTCACCGAGGTAAGCATTCTTCTTGGCGTCATTGATTACTGTGTTCTCAGGGATATATTTCAGAGCGTTGTTACATGCGTCGATGGCGCAGTAGAAGAGCTCCCAATAGTGGTCGAGACAAGCATCGTCGGCTGTGTTGCCATCAAGACTACGAGAAGTGATGTTGTAGCTTGTGAGTGACTTCTGCTTGTTATCATATCCGTAGTAGAAGAGGTCGGTACCCATTTCAGAGAGTCCCAAGCCTGCCTCTTTGCCCCACCATCCGCGAGAGAATGAGTAGCAAGAGTTAACAAGTCCTTCGATACCTGTTGCAGTAGCATATGTCAGGTCGGCAGTTTCACCGGTCTTGTTGTCCTCCTCAAGGAAGTCGGAGCAAGATGTGGTGCCCAGTGTGAGGGCAGCCATAAGTAAACTGGTTATTGTTATTCTTTTCATGATAAGTAATTCTGCTTAATTAAAACTGTAAATTCAAACCTACAACGACTTGTTTCTGCAATGGGAATGAGATGCTACCACCGCGCTCTGAGTCGTAGTTGTCAACTGCACTGAATGTCAAGAAGTTCTTCAAAGAAGCGTAAACGCGTGCGTTTGCGATGTGAGCCTTGCTCAGTGCGCTCTTCGGAAGAGTGTAGTTCAAAGTGATATCCTTAATCTTGAAGTAGTCAGCCTTCTCCCAATACAAAGCTGTCTTGTATGTAGAGTAAGTTGCCTGCTGAGCACTTGCAAGACCCGGGCTCGGGAACTTAGCACCTGTGTTTGTCGGAGTCCAGTAGTCGATGTCACCCCAGTTAGCTGACTCATAGTTAAGCTGTGAGTTCATACCGTAGCTCATGTAACCACCCAGACGAGCGAAGAGCTGTACGTTCAATGACCAGTTCTTATATGTGAATGTGTTGTTCATACCGAAGATGTGCTTTGGTGAACGCTCGTAGATGCGCTTATCGTTCTCGTCGATAACACCATCCTCGTTGCGGTCAACAATCTTCAATGTACCAGGGTCACCATAACCGGCAACAGGCTGCTTAACCTCGATGCCTTTGGCTGCCATATCCTTTACGTACTGATCGTACTCACCGACATTCCAGCAACCGTTTGCCTCGTAGTCGTAGTAGATTGACAAAGGCTCACCTACGATCAATGCGCTTGTACCGTCGATGTTGCGGTCGAGACCGTCGGCCAACTTCTTCAACTCATCCTTTGAGTGAGAGTATGACCAGTTGATGTCCCAAGAGAAGTTCTTTGACTGAACAACTGCTGTGTTCAAAGAAACCTCGATACCGTTACCCTTACTCTCACCTACGTTAGCAAGTACGCTGGTGAATACTGAAGATGCCGGAGCACTCTTGTAGTAGAGAAGGTCCTTAGTGTTGTTGATATAGTAGTCGATGCTACCTGAGATGCGGTTGTTAAGGAAACCGAAGTCGAGACCGATGTTGAATGAACGGGTAGTCTCCCAAGAGAGCTCTGTGTTACCCATTGCCTGTGGCAACTTATCTGTTGAGCTGTTAGGAACAGTTGCAGATACAGTAGCGAGTGTCTGATAAGGATCAACTGCTGCGTTACCAGAGATACCGTAAGATGCACGGAGCTTCAATGTGTTCAACCAAGAAGATGTTCCCTTCATGAACTCCTCCTCGTTGATACGCCATGCAGCAGCAACTGATGGGAAGTAGCCCCACTTGTTACCCTTTGCAAGTACTGAAGAACCATCGGCACGTACTGACGCTGTCAAGAGATAACGCTCGTTGAACTTGTAGTTCACACGACCGAATGCAGAAACGAGTGCCTGCTTAGTATAAGAAGATGTATTCTGAAGGTCGCTTGTGATCTTTGATACATCGTAGAATGAGCTCTGATAGTAGTGCTCCTTACCTGCTGTACCGGAGATGCCGAGAGTCTCTTTTACTGACTGAGTCATCTCATGACCGAGCAAAACAGTCAAATCGTGTTTTGAACCACCGAAGTTAGTGTTGTAGTTCAATGTGTTTTGCCAAGTATAGCCGGTTGACACAGATTGGTCGTTGCTGATGTATGAGTTAGACGGTGACTGATAACGTCCCTGTGACTCATAGTCCTGATAGAGACCTGTGCGCTGGTTGTTACGGTTAACAGAGAAAAGGGTCTTGAATACGATATCCTTTATCGGAGTGATCTGCAAATATGCATTTCCGAAGAAACGAGTTGCCTCGATGTTTTTCTGGTAAGCTCCGTCTACCTCATCGAGGAGTGGGCTACAGTGTGCTGCGTACCATGGGTTAGGAGTAGCGTTGATTGTGCCATCCTCAAGGTAAGCGTGTGTGATTGTTGTCATCTTCAAAGCCTGGCTGTAAACGCCTGAGTTACGAGCGTCGTTGCTACGGTATGTGTAGTTCAAGCTTGTACCAACCTTGAAGTATTTGTTGATTGTATGGTCAATGTTAGCGCGGCCATTGTAACGATTCAATTTATCGTTCTTCATGATACCGTTGTTGTACATTGCAGCAAGAGCAACGTTGAATGTTGTCTTCTCGCTACCACCGCTTACAGATACCTCATAGTTCTGAGATACGCTGTTCTGAAGGATCTGGTCGATCCAGTCGGTGTATGAACCATTCTGATAGATGTCGTAAGTACTTGTTCCGTCGGCGAGAGACTCTGTGAGTACATCCTGAGCTGTTACGTTTGAAGAGCCCCAGTTGCCAGATGCATAGTCTGCCTGATAGTTAGCCTTATCAATCAAGCGCTGAACCTCCTTGTTACCGTACATAGGTTTAGCTGTGCTTGTCGGGCTGTTCATAGATACGTAGGCGTTGAAGTTAACCTGAGTACGACCAGCTTTACCGCGCTTGGTTGTGATCAAGATAACACCGTTGGCACCCTTAGTACCGTAGATAGCTGTAGAAGATGCA
The DNA here is from genome assembly GCA_964554075.1 of uncultured Bacteroides sp. Lineage (GTDB taxonomy): Bacteria > Bacteroidota > Bacteroidia > Bacteroidales > Bacteroidaceae > Bacteroides. The sequence goes on along the minus strand of CAZKNB010000018.1, from coordinate 9,647 downwards.
TCCTTCAAGATCTCCATTGACTCAATGTCTGAAGCCGGGATATCGAGAGTAGAACCATACTCTACACCGTCGACCATGATAAGCGGGCTGTTGCTTGCAGAGATTGAACGGTTACCACGGAGAGTCATTGAGATGCCTGATGCAGCCTCACCAGAAGACTGCTGGATGTCGAGACCCGGAACCTTAGCCTGCATAGCGCTCATGGCGTTGTTTGATGCAACTTTCTGGATATCTTCTGTCTTCACTGAAGAAACAGAACCTGTCAAGTCGCGTTTCTTAACTACACCGTAACCGATGACCACAACCTCATCGAGGGCTTTTGAATCCTCTACCAGTGTAATTTTAAGGTTTGTCTGATTGCCTACTGCTACGGTCTGGCTTGTGTAACCGATGAATGAGACCTGCAACTTAGCGTTAGGCTGTACATTAAGTGTGAAATTACCATCAAGGTCGGTGATGACACCGTTGGTAGTTCCAACCTCCAAAACATTGGCGCCCATCACAGGTTCACCTGTGTTGTCAATGACGCTACCGGTAATCTTGCGTCCTTGAGCAAAAGCGACAATACATAGCATACTCAGAAAGAGAGTTGCTAAACCCTTTCGGGCAAGTGTTTTCAAGTTCATAAATGTGCTTTTAGTATAATAAAAAATAGTTCATTAGTACCTAAGTCCGTTCTCCTCCGACACGGGGTGTGCCGTTATCGAACACGCTTAAGCGGCGACAAATGTAATGCAGCACTTACATATAACAAAACAATATTTTGATTATTTTAAGCAATATGTTTTATAACATCTATTTTAGCACAAAATTTGAGTAGAAAACTTAACGTGTTCGCACACAATAGAATCACAAACAAAAAAAGCGAAAGAGAAAGATGTTTTTCGACATCTTCTCTTTCGCTTTTCGATTGTTAATATGAGATGTTAACAGAAACGTTAATGTTTCTCGTCTTTAGCGTGCGGGTAGTCTATTGTGTAGTGGAGTCCGCGGCTCTCCTTGCGCTCCATTGCCTGGCGCATGATGAGGTAGCCCACATTAATCATATTGCGGAGCTCACAGATGTCTCTTGAGGCTACGCTGCGCTTGAAGAGACTCTCTGTCTCCTCGTAGAGGATGTCGAGGCGTGTCCATGCGCGCTTCAGACGGAGGTCGCTGCGGACAATGCCCACGTATGAGCCCATAATCTGGTTAACCTCCTTCATGCTCTGAGTGATGAGTACCATCTCCTCGGGTGAGCTTGTGCCCTCGTCGTTCCACTCTGGGATATCTTCGTTGTAGGTGTACTTGTCGATATTTGCAAGTGAGTGCTTGGCTGCTGCATCGGCGTAGACCACTGCCTCGATGAGGGAGTTTGACGCCAGACGGTTACCTCCGTGGAGTCCTGTGCATGAACACTCGCCCACGGCGTAGAGGCGCTCGATTGATGACTGTCCGTTGAGGTCGACCTTGATGCCACCACAGAGATAGTGGGCTGCAGGTGCCACAGGGATATAGTCCTTAGTGATGTCGATGCCAAGGCTGAGACACTTCTCATAGATGTTGGGGAAGTGCTTCTTTGTCTCCTCGGGATCCTTGTGGGTTACGTCGAGGTAGACATGATCCTCGCCACGGTTCTTCATCTCGTTGTCGATGGCGCGTGCCACGATGTCGCGCGGAGCGAGAGAGAGGCGCTTGTCATACTTCTGCATGAACTCCTTGCCATCCATGGTGCGGAGAATGCCGCCGTAACCACGCATTGCCTCGGTGATGAGGAATGATGGACGGTCGCCCGGGTGATAGAGGGCTGTCGGGTGGAACTGGATGAACTCCATGTCCTTCACTGTTCCCTTTGCACGGTAGACCATGGCGATACCGTCACCGGTAGCGACGAGCGGATTGGTTGTTGTCTGGTAGACTGCACCGACACCACCTGTTGCCATCAGCGTAACCTTAGCGAGGTAGGTGTCGACCTTACCTGTCGTAGGGTCGAGGATGTATGCACCGAAGCACTTGATGCCGGGAGTGCGGCGAGTGACGGTGATGCCAAGATGATGCTGAGTCAGAATCTCGACAGCGAAATGATTCTCGATAACTTCGATGTTCGGATGACTCTTCACCGCCTTGATAAGGCTGTCCTGAATCTCTGCACCGGTGTTGTCCTTGTGGTGGAGGATACGGAACTCAGAGTGGCCGCCTTCGCGATGGAGGTCGAACTCGCCCTTCTCGTTCTTATCGAAATCCACTCCCCACTTTATCAGCTCCTGAATCTGTGAGGGAGCCTCACGTACCACCTTCTCGACAGCTGCGCGGTCGCTGATCCAGTCGCCTGCAATCATGGTGTCTTCAATATGCTTCTCAAAATTATCCACCAACAGATTGGTGACTGAAGCCACTCCACCCTGAGCAAAATAGGTGTTGGCCTCTTCGAGTGAACTCTTGCAAACAAGAGCTACTTTACCTTTGTGTGCCACTTTAAGGGCAAAACTCATTCCGGCGATACCTGAACCGATAACGAGGAAGTCGTATTTCTTTATCATAATAATTTGTAGTTTCTGCCGCAAAGCTACAAAATAACTTTTTTCATTGTTCTTTTTTTGTTATTATTTCAGAAAATGGTTAATTTGGCGCAAAATTAGAGAATACGATGAAACGTACATTTCAGGCACGATTAACTTGGCACAGCCTGCTCCTGCTCATACTGATTGCGGGCTGCCTGGTCCACTTTCTGTGGGTCAAACATATTGTGGCAGCGGTAGTTGCGGCGATATTTCTTATTCTGGTCATAGAGCAGACGCTCAACTCGACCTACACCATTACCGACGACGACCTGCTCATCGTGCGCCGCGGACGCTTCCGCCCGGTGGTGACGCTGAAGCTCTCCGACATCAAAAGGGCAACACGCGCACGACTGCTGAAGATTGGCGGCATCGCAATGGTGGGCTACATTCACATTGAGTACGCTAATCGCTACGTATCAATCTTCCCTCTCCATGAGGATGTCTTCCTACAGATTTTGAAAGATCACGGAGTCGAGGTCGACGAGGAGCTGCCGGGACATAGCGCCGGACAGCCCGACTAACCAAGCCTTTGACACCATTACAATCACATATACTAAATCATAATTATTATGAACGACTACAAAGTTATTATTATCGGAGGTGGTCCCGCCGGCTACAGCGCTGCCGAGGCTGCCGGAAAAGCGGGTCTCACAACTCTTCTGTTCGAAAAGGGAAACCTCGGCGGTGTTTGCCTCAACGAGGGATGCGTCCCGACAAAGACTCTGCTCTACTCTGCCAAAACCTACGACAACGCTCTCCACGCTTCGAAATATGGCGTTGCCGCCGAGAACGTAGCCTTCGACTCTGCCAAGATTGTGGCACGCAAGAGCAAGGTGGTGCGCAAACTGGTGCTCGGCGTAAAGGCTAAGCTGACATCTGCCGGCGTCACCGTCGTCAATGGTGAGGCTAATATCATCGATGCCCACACCGTTGCTTGCGGGGAGGAGCACTATACTGCCGACAATCTGATTGTCTGCACCGGCTCCGACACATTCGTTCCGCCTATCCCGGGAACAGAGAGCGTACACTACTGGACTCACCGCGACGCACTAGACGCCAAGGAGCTGCCCGCTTCGCTGGTCATCGTGGGCGGTGGAGTAATCGGAATGGAGTTTGCATCCTACTTCTGCAGCCTGGGTGTTCAGGTGACTGTGGTCGAGATGCTGGGCGAGATTCTGGGAGGAATGGACGGAGAGCTCTCTGCCCTGCTGCGCGCCGAGTATGCTAAACGCGGCATCAAGTTCCTGCTCAACACACGCGTGACTGCCATCGCCGAGGGCGAGGAGGGTATAACGGTGTCGTTCGAGAACGCCGACGGAGCCTCAAGCGTCACTGCGGAGAGGCTGCTGATGAGCGTTGGACGACGTCCGGTCACCACCGGCTACGGTCTGGAGAACCTGCCGCTGCAGCGCGACGAGCGCGGCAGACTCATTGTCGACAGCAAGATGCGCAGCGGACTGGAGAATGTCTACATCTGCGGCGACCTGAACGGACGCTCTATGCTGGCCCATACTGCCGTGCGCGAGGCTGAGGTTGCGGTCAACAATATCCTGGGCAAGAGCGACGAGATGAGCTATCGCGCCATTCCGGGAGTGGTCTACACCAATCCGGAGATTGCGGGAGTGGGTCAGACCGAGGAGAGCCTGAAGAAGAGTGGTACGGAGTACGTTGTCCACAAGTTGCCAATGGCATTCTCCGGACGATTCGTTGCGGAGAACGAGGGAGTGAACGGCGTATGCAAGATGCTGCTATCGACGGATGGAGTCGTGCTCGGCGTACATATCCTGGGCAATCCTGCATCGGAGATAATAGCTCTGGCTGGCATGGCCGTAGAGATGAAGATGAACGTTGAGGAGTGGAAGCGCTACGTGATGCCCCACCCGACCGTCTGCGAGATTCTGCGCGAGGCTCTCTGACGGACTATACATTATTATATATAGAGACAATTATGCGAAAGATGTTTGCCACGGTCGTGGCTCTGATGATTACCGCCGCCCTTGCGGCTCAGGATTCACTGCTCCTGGAGAGGATAAAACCACTGATAGAGAGGTTGCCCGAGGGTTCGGAGGTTGGTCTGTATGCCTACGACCTCACTGCACGCAAGCCTCTCGTCGGCTATCGCGAGAAGAAGCTCTCGCGACCCGCTTCGACTATGAAACTGCTGACGGTGGTCACTGCATTGGACAGCGACAAGGCGAACATTCCCTTCTCCACAAACATCTATCGTGAGGGAACGCTCTGCAACGATACGCTCCACGGCGACCTTTACGTCGTCGGCGGATATGACCCGCAGCTGGACGACGCGGCGCTGGACAGCCTGGTGGCTCAGATTGCCGCACAGCCCTTTCACGTGGTTAAGGGAGTGGCCTATGGCGACATCAGCATGAAGGATGACAGATATTGGGGAAATGGCTGGGCGTGGGACGACAACCCGGACTACTACCAGCCATACCTCTCTCCACTGATGCTCTCCAAGGGTACGGTGAAGGTGACTGCCCACCCTACACAGAAGGGAGAACCTGCACGCATAGAGTGCTCTCCGCGTTCAGGGTACTACACCGTGGACAACCGCACACTGACCCGAACATCATCGGCAGGGGAGTTCAACGTGACCCGCGACTGGATCAACAATGACAACTGCCTCGTGGTCAGCGGCGACGTAAAGTCGACGGTGAGCTCCACTATCAATGTCTTCTCATCGCAGAACCACTTTATGCACACACTGGTAGAACGACTTGCCGAGCGCGGCATCACCGTGACTGGAGGATACTCCTTCGCTCCAATGCCTACGGATTCGGTAAACAGTCTGATTGCAACATTTGAAACACCACTTATCGACGTGGCTATCCAGCTGATGAAGAAGAGCGACAACCTCAACGGCGAGGCTCTGCTCTGGCGCATCGGTGCGCAGTCGGTCGGCGAGAAGCGTCCCATCACTGCTGCCGACGGGCTTAAGGAGGTGAACCGGCTGATTCATCGTGCCGGTCATAATCCGAAAAATTACAAGATTGTTGATGGCTGCGGCCTATCCAACTATGACTATCTCTCGCCGGAGCTGCTGGTGGATATCCTCCGCTATGCCTATTCGAAGAGTGAACTCTTCCGCCAGCTCTACCGCACTCTCCCCATCGCCGGGGTCGACGGCACTCTGCGCGGCAGGATGAAGGAGGGCAAGGCCTATCGCAACGTGCACGCCAAGACTGGCTCATACACTGCCATCAACGCCCTGACTGGTTACATCAAGGCATCCAACGGCCACGACATTGCCTTTGCCATCATGAATCAGAACTGCCTCTCCCCCGCAGCTGCCCGTCACTTTCAGGACAGCGTATGCGAGGAGTTGGCAAAATAGGCGAGTATATTCTATTTATTCAACGGAAGCATCTGCTCCATATATTCACGAGTGTTGCTCAGACGAGGTATCTTGTGCTGGCCACCCAGCTTACCCTTCTGCGCAAGCCAATCGTGGAAGAGACCCTCACGCGCCACGATGACCTCCAGCGGCTGGAGAGCAATATCCTTCCAGCGCTTTGCCTCGTAGTCGGAATTTACACTCTTCAGGGTGTCGTCGAGTATGCGGGCGAACTTCTCAACAGAGTCCGGCATCGTGGCGAACTCAATCAGCCACTGATGGCGACACTTGGCATGCTCGTCCATAAAGACAGGAGCGGCGGTGTAGTCGGTGATCTGTGCACCAGTCTCGGCACACGCCTTGGCCAATCCCTTCTCGGCATTGTCGACAATCAGCTCCTCGCCAAAGGCGTTGATGAAGTGCTTGGTGCGTCCGGTGATGACAAACTTATATGGATTCTTCTGAGTGAAGCGTACAGTGTCGCCAATCATATAGCGCCAGAGGCCGCATGAAGTGGAGATTACCACGGCATAGTTTCTGCCAATCTCAACCTCCTCGAGGCAATAGGCTTTAGGCTTCTCCTTGCCAACCTCGTCCATAGGGATGAACTCGTAGAAGACATCGTAGTCGATCATCAGCAACATTGCCGGGTCGATGAGGTCGCTCTGCGTACCGAAGTATCCCTCCGAAGCGTTGTAGGTCTCCATGTAGTGCATCTTGGGTGAATGGATCACCTGACGATACTGCTCACGATAGGGGGTAAACGCCACGCCACCGTGGAAGAAGACCTCAAGGTTTGGCCAAACCTCCTCAAGGGATGTCTTGCCGGTCTTTTCAAGAATACGTTTGATGAGTACGAGCATCCACGACGGCACACCCGAAAGGTTTGTCACATCCTTATTGATGGTATTGTTGGCCAGAGCCTCAATCTTGCTCTCCCACTCGCTCATAAGTGCGATGCTCTTCTGCGGAACGCGAATGAAGTTCACCAGCGGATTGATGTTCTCCATCAGGATGGCAGAGAGGTCGCCCACAAGACTCTTGTTGGAATTGAGGTTAGGGCTATGGCTTCCACCGAGGATGAGACCCTTGCCCGAGAAGAAGCGGCTCTGCGGATTCTGGCTCAGATAGAGTGCAACGGCATCGGCTCCACCCTTGTAATGGATGTTCTTCAGTGCCTCGCGGCTCACGGGCAGGAACTTGCTCTTGTCATTGGTAGTACCCGACGACTTTGCGAACCAGCGGATCTCAGATGGCCACAACAGGTTCTGCTCACCCTGGCGCATACGCTCTACGTAACCCTTTATATCGTCGTAGGTCTGCACGGGGAGAGTTTCGCGAAACTCGTTATACGATTTAATAGATTTATAGTTATAGCGACGGCCCCACTCCGTATCGGCAGCAGAGGAGAGGAGGCGACGAAGAACGCCCTCCTGAATCTCGCCCGGGCGGGTAGCGTAAAGTTCGATTGCCTTAAGTCGCGTGTTAAACAGCGGTTTGATTATACTAGTTATACTCATCTTTTACAGACAGATTCTAAAAAAACTGAGCAAAATTATAGCTTTTGTTTAAATATGACAACATTTCTAACTACTTTAAAACATTCAAGAAGAAAAAAGGGGCTGAAAGTCAGAATAATTAATCAAACCAACTATTGCAAATATCAGATTGATTGATAACTTTGCATTCGAAAACTCTAACCAACATAACATTCAAAACATCAAGCATTAATGAGAATAGGAATACTCACTTCGGGCGGTGACTGCCCGGGCATAAATGCCACAATTCGCGGAGTCTGCAAAGCTGCAGTCAATCACTTCGGATTCGATGTGATTGGCATTCATAGTGGATTTAAGGGACTGGTCAACGAGGATATCGAAATGATTACCGACCGCTCCCTCTCAGGACTGCTCAACCAGGGCGGTACCTTCCTCGGGACTTCGCGCGAAAAACCCTTCAAGAAGAGTTCCACTAAACAGGAGATTACTGACGTTGTCGACATCATCAAGAACAACATCAGTGCAATGGGCATCGACTGCCTGGTATGCATTGGCGGTAACGGTTCGATGAAGACTGCCGCACAACTTCAGGAGCATGGCATCAACATTGTCGGGGTGCCAAAAACAATCGATAATGATATCTGGGGAACGGAGGTGAGCTTCGGGTTCGACTCCGCTGTCAGCATCGCTGCCGAAGCTATCGACCGCCTGCACTCCACAGCCAGTTCGCACAACCGTGTGATGGTCATTGAGGTGATGGGTCACAAAGCCGGATGGATTGCGCTCGCTTCGGGCATGGCTGGTGGCGGCGACGTCATCCTTCTCCCGGAATTCCCATACGACATAGAGAATGTGGCAGAGGCTATCCGCCGACGCGCCGAGATGGGTAAGCCCCACTCCATCGTTGTCGTTGCAGAGGGAATAAAGACCGACGGCAGAACACACGCCGCCGAATACATAGCCAAAAAGATAGAAAAACTTACAGGAATAGAGTCGCGAGAGACTGTGCTCGGCTACATTCAACGTGGCGGAACACCGACATCCTACGACCGTAACCTCTCTACCGTAATGGGAGGGTATGCCGTTGAGCTCGTGGCTGAGAAGAGATTCGGAGAGATGGTGGCTCTCATTGACAGCCGCATCAGCTCCATCCCGCTCAGCGAGGTGGCAGGAAAGCTCAAGCTGGTCACGGAAGATGTACCTCTGGTCATTCAGGGTAGAAGGATGGGAATTTGTTTCGGATAGCACGAAAGAAGGCAGGTAAGCATCGCTACTCCTGCTCAGTGCTGTCTTGTTGCTTCTCTACGATAGACGACGGCTGCTGACAATCCGTTTCCACCGGTTGCTCGGCAGCCGCTTTTTTGCGCTCTATTGCCTCGTTGACCGACTGCATGAAGTCGTTGTCGTCAATCTTGGAGAGTGCAATCTCCGCTGCATTCTGCTGAGACTCCTTCTTCGAATAGCCCGTACCCACTCCGGCAGGCACTCCTTCGATGTTCACCTCTGTCTGGAACACGGGATTGTAGTTCTTGTCGCACGACTGCTCGATAAGCTCGAACGACACCTCAATCTTGTTCTTCTGGCTCCACTCTATCAGACGCGACTTGAAGTTCACCTCCTTACGCGACACTCCGTCGAGGTCGATGTATGGGCGTATCACCTTCTCCTCAAGGAAACGCATGCAGACATCATATCCCTGATCGAGATAGATGGCACCGATGAATGCCTCGAAGGCATTGCCATACATATAGCTGTTGTGGGAGGATGAGCGGGAAGAGTATTTGATGAGCTTATCAATACCTATGTCAACCGCCAGACGGTTGAGAGTCTCGCGCTGCACTATCTTCGAGCGTGTGTTGGTCAGGAAGCCCTCACGCATGTTGCTGAAGTGGCGATAGACAATGTCGCCGACGATGGCGTCGAGCACAGCGTCGCCAAGGAACTCCAGTCGTTCGTTGTTGACGAGGCGTCCCTGCTCAGACCTGTAGGATGTGGATTTGTGTAACAGAGCCAGTTCGTAGAGCTCTATTGATCGTGGCACAAAGCCCAGGATGTTATAAAAAAGAAGATAAGACTCCCTATTCTTCTTGAACAGGAGTCTTATCTTATCTATTTGATTTCTTAGCACGATAATTACTTATACTTCTTGAAGATAATACAAGCGTTGTGACCGCCGAAACCGAATGTGTTTGACAGAGCAACGTTAACCTCGCGCTTCTGAGCCTTATTGAATGTAAAGTTCAGATTGTAGTCGAT
>CAZKNB010000017.1:0-14019 GCA_964554075.1 uncultured Bacteroides sp. | reverse complement strand
CTTCCGGTCCCGGCTTGCGAAAGCAGCAGGAGATGAGCTCCTCCTCAAGGCTCGGAGTCTGGAAATCGCGGTTGTGGTGGTTCAGCACCTCAATCTCCGCAGCATCAAACCAGTAGCGGAAGCCGCTTTGGTAGAGGTACAGAGCCTGGTGAAGACAAGTTCAATCTGATTGAGCGCCCTCTTCTCCTGACGCGTCTTTCCCAGCAGCGCAGCCATGTCTGACTCCAGAAGAGGGTAGGCAGTGACAAGACCGGTCACTGGGTCGCTTCGCTCCCAAGTAGCAAGAGTTAAGAGTTAAGAGTAAAGTGGCCATGTGGAACGTGTATTGTCCGGAAACGCTAACGTTGTCGAAATTATATTAAATGTTAAAATCGGAAGTGGCGTTTAAACTATCTGTGGCGGCGATGGTCATAGAGTCAGTTGCAACTGAGATTAATTAACTGATAATACAAACAACTTAATATTTAAACTGACGAGATATGAAAAAGGTATATATCCTATTAATGGCTGCAGCGTTGACCACTGGAGTCATGGCACAAAATAAGAACGGACGCGGTAACTTCGACCCATCAACCCGCGCACAGCAGATGACTGAGCGCATGGCTTCTGAGCTCTCTCTGACCGACGCTCAGAAGACTAAGGTGCTGGAGCTCAACAAGGCTCAGATGGAGAGCCGCAGCGCTGCCATGAAGGCTACCGAAGAGGAGCGCGCTAAGAAGATGGAGGCTGCCCGCACAGACTACGACGCTAAGCTCAAGAAGATCCTGACTACCGAGCAGTACAAGACCTATACCACTAACCAGGCTAACCGCCAGGGACGCGGAGGTCGCGGCAACGGTAAAAGCAGCAAGTAATAACTGAGCTACATAACCAACCTCATCAGACCAATCACCCTTCTCCGGGGTGGTTGGTGGAGAGGGGGCTTCGACCAATCATCTTCACCATCTATGGTGGCGGTTAAGTGGAGTTGAGCTGAAGCTTGAGTAAAAAATCGGGTAAACATTTTCGGTATGTCGTGCTCTTTTTGTTACTTTGTTGAACGAAACAGTTTATAGGAAAGAATGACATGAAGAAAATTATCTTTAGAATAATGTTTATCTCTGCTGTCGCCTTCGCTGTGTCGGCGCTTCAGGCGTGCCATAGCGAAAAGAAGGCGGAGGAGAGGAGAAGCGAGTCGGGCGAACTCCTGCAGGAGGATTCGGCCGACAACGACACTCGTCGAATGCAGCTCTCAAGCCGCGACTACGAGGCAACTATCGGCAGTAACAAATATTCCATCCACATCACACGAGTGCCGGACGACAATCTGCCGACGGTGATGAGCGATATGGATGTGCGCTACACCGACAACCGCATTCAGCTCGACATCAAGCAGGGCGAGCGCAGTGTGGTGAGCCGCAGCTTCACGAAGTCGGATTTCGCCTCTCTGCTCGACGATACCTTCCTGAAGAGGGCTATTCTGAGTGGCATGGTGTTCAGCAAGACCGAGGGTGGCAAGATTGTTCTGGCTGCCAGTGCCTGCTATCCGCAGTCTGACATGTGTGTGCCGGTGGTAATACGCGTCGGTACAGACGGACAGATTGCCATGGAGAAGAGCGAAATGCTTGAGGACGACTACGAGAGTAGCGAGCAGTAAGGATTAGTGATAACAACAAAGTAAACATCCCGGCAGCGGAGTCAGGCTCCAGCTGTCGGGATGTTCTGTATCTAGGCCTATGCACAGGCGTTTGCAGATATATCTTTTACCAGTCTATCTCCGGCTTTCCATGCTCACGCAGGTACTGATTGGTCAGGCTGAAGTGGTGGTTGCCGAAGAAACCGTGGTAGGCGGAGAGGGGAGAGGGATGGGCTGAACTCAGCACGAGATGGCGCTTGCGGTCGATGAAGGCACCCTTCTTCTGAGCATAGGCTCCCCACAGGATGAAGACGAGATTCTCGCGGTCGTCGTTGAGCGCACGGATGGCTGCATCGGTGAACTCCTCCCAGCCGCGACGCTGATGTGAACCGGCCTGATGGGCGCGTACGGTCAGAGTGGCGTTGAGCAGGAGGACTCCCTGCTCAGCCCAATGGGTCAGGTTGCCCGTTGAGGGTGCATCCTTGCCGGTGTCGGCCTTAATCTCCTTGAAGATGTTGACGAGTGATGGCGGAAAGGCAACGCCGTCGTTGACGGAGAAGCATAGTCCGTGGGCCTGACCATCGCCGTGGTAGGGATCCTGACCGATGATCACGACGTTGGTCTTGTCGAACGGGCAGAGATTGAATGCATTGAAAATCAGTTTGCCCGGCGGAAAGATGGTGTATTGTCTGTACTCAGAGCGAACAAAGTCGGTGAGCTTGACGAAGTAGTCCTTCTCAAACTCACCGCTTAGATGTCTTTTCCAGCTCTCTTCAAGCTGAACGTTCATTTGTCAAATAATATGATGTTTATGAATTGTTCTATTCTTCCTTTTTGTTAAATTAGATGTATGTTTAGCGCTTCACACTCGCGGCGCATCTCTTCGGGCCAGATGCTTGCCTGGATTTCGCCGATGTGTGCCTTGCGCAGATAGAACATGCAGAGGCGTGACTGTCCGATACCGCCTCCGATGGAGAGTGGCAGGGTGCCGCTGATCAGGCGCTTGTGGAAGTAGAGCTCCAGTCGCTGCTCCTGACCCTCTTGCTTGAGTTGGCGCAGCAGAGCCTCCTTGTCCACACGGATACCCATTGACGAAAGCTCGATTGGTCGCTGCAGGGTGCTGTCCCAGAGGAGCAGGTCGCCGTTGAGTCCGGGGAGTCCGTTGACGCCAGGTGTGGTGTAGTCGTCATAGTCCGGGGCACGTCCGTCGTGCTTCTTGCCGTCGCTGAGCTTGCAGCCGATTCCGATGATGAATACGGCTCCATACTTCCTGGTGATGGCCTCCTCGCGTCCCTTGGGGTCGAGGTCGGGGTAGAGCTGAAGCAGCTCCTCGGCATGGATGAAGTGGATCTCCCTGGGGAGTCCCGGCTTGATCTGCGGATACATCTCGTAGACCATATATTCGGTTCGGATCATTGCGGCGTAGATGCGGCGTACAATCTCCTTGAGAAAGTCGACGTTGCGCTCCTCGCGTGTCATCACTCTCTCCCAGTCCCACTGGTCGACATAGAGTGAGTGGAGGTTGCCAAGCTCTTCGTCCGAGCGGATGGCGTTCATATCGGTGTAGATGCCGTAGCCGGGCTCAATCTTGTAGTCGGCCAGCGTCAGTCGTTTCCATTTAGCAAGCGAGTGCACTACTTCTGCCTGTGCATCTCCAAGGTCCTTGATGGGGAAGGAGACAGGACGCTCAACACCGTTGAGGTCGTCATTGATTCCCATTCCCTTGAGTACGAAGAGCGGGGCTGTGACGCGACGGAGTCGCAACTCAGAAGAGAGGTTCAGCTGGAAGAACTCTTTGATCTGTTTAATACCAAGCTCTGTCTGCTTAAGGTCCAATAGCGGTTTATAGCCTTGTGGCTTTATCAGGTAACTCATAGTTAGTGTTATTTCTGTATTTATTGTCGGCAAAGATAGGGATTATTCTTATTAATTGTAATCTTTTAGGGGATTTTTTATATCAATGTGATAAAAGAATAGGCTTGATTGGTTGCAAAATATTAGAAGCGTGCGATTTCGTTGTGTCGTTTTGCATCGAAAAGTGGGCGAAAGATTAGGATGATTTAAGCTTTTTGCCTACTTTTGCCGCTACTTTTTCGCACCCATAGTTCAATGGATAGAATAATGGATTCCGGTTCCATCGATTGGAGTTCGACCCTCCATGGGTGTACAATGAAACGACAGACGAGGTCTGCGGCTCTGGCTGCGGACCTCGTCTGTTACTATTTATGGGGTATGTGTTACCATTTCTCGCTAAGCTCTTTCATGGAGCTGAAGAGCATGTTGGCGCCTGCGTCGAGCAGCACCTTGTCGGGCAGCGGACCCGTGTTGACGGCAATGGTGAAGATGCCTGCCGCCACTCCTGCCTGTACGCCGAGCGGTGCGTTCTCTATGACAACTGCCTCGTCAGCCTTGAGTCCCGCCTTCTTGAGTGCCATCAGATAGGGCTCTGGGTTGGGCTTGCCGTGCTTGACGTCGTAGGCAGTCACCATCAGTTCGCTGTTGAAGCATCCAGGATAGTGGCGCTCCAGACGGTCGAGCAGTGAACGCTGGCCGGAGCCTGTGACCACGACAGCTGTAAGTCCCTCGGCCTTGATCTTGCGGAGCAGCTCGAGTGCTCCCGGCATGGGAGCGGCTTCGGGGTAGGTGTTGAAGAGGTCGCTCTTCTCCTTATATATTCTCTGGATCTCCTCTTCGGTGGCCTCGCGTCCATACTGTCGCAGGCTGACGATGTTGATTGTTCCGGCGCCGGTGCGTCCCTCGTGCATGTAGGCCTCTTCGGGGCTGAGGTCGAATCCGTTATTCTTCATCACGGTGTGCCATGCTATTGAGTGATAGGGCATCGAGTCGAAGAGAACTCCGTCCATATCGAAGAGCACGGCTTTAAGATTGACGTTGTCAAAGTGCATCTCTATTGCTTCCTCCAAATATAATGTTTAAAATCAGGGTGCAAAGTTACTCATTTTGCAGCTGAAAAATCTGCCTATAAAATATTAAAATCGTGCGTGGAGTCCGAAATATTCGTAACAGTTGACTAAATATTATTATATTTTATATGCTTTCGTACTTAATGATCGCTTTATAGACAAATTTGCTTATCTTTGTTGTATTAAACAAAGGAGTGATAGAAACTAAATAAAAACTAAACTTGGCTATGGGGAGAAATTATCTATTCATCTTAGGGGCTTGCATGGCAGCGCTTACAGGCTGTGTGGAACAGAAGGATCTGTACAATCCGGATCTTGAGCCCGAAAGCATTTACTTCGACTTTTCGACTACTCGCAACGTTGCGTTTGACGTGAACTACGGCAATCTTGCAGCGCAATCGTTACTACAGATATTCACTACTGACCCCATTGAGGTCAGCGAGGATGGTGTTTCGACGGTTACCGGCGATGCAGCTTACAGCATCTTTACCGATGAGGCTGGTCGCTTCCGTGGCAATGTGGAGCTCCCTGCCGATGCAGAGAGCGTCTACCTCGTATGCAACTCTTTTGCGGCTCCGATGTGTGTCGAGGTCGCTGTGGAGAATGGGACGGTGGCGTTCACCTCGTCGATGGCAAAAAGCTCAACGAGAGCCGGCTCGGCGCGTATCGCTCAGGACCTGAAGCTCTTCACTGTAGACTCTTCGAAAAATATATATTCCGTCGTGTCGACCACCGATAAGTATGGTCACATTGACGATGTCAACGACCTCGTGACCAGCGGAACGATAAACGCTTCGCTCGTGACCACACTGCAGCATGCGCTCTGGGGCAACAAGGCTACCAAACCAACTAACCTCGACAATACATCGTTGCTGCGCGACACGAAGTATGTCAACACCGTCATAGCCGAGGCTTACGAGAAGGCCGACGGAACAACGGCTCTGGTTGAGGATGCTGATGTCTACTTTACATTCGTCACAGAGGCAGGATGGAATCAGAATGTGCTGGGATACTACTACTATAAGACTGGTGAGGCTCCATCGTCGCCCGACAAGCTGAAGAAGTATGTCATCTTGCCGAATGCCTCGATTGACGGCAATGTGCCCTATGTCGACAAACCGCAGGGCTCATCGAAGGCGTATGGCTACGGCAATGCACCGATCACTCCCAACACCCGAATTCAGCTTCTCTATGAGGATGCCGACGGCAATCTCTCCACTAAGTTCCCGGCTGGATATACCATCGGTTACTTCATGATTCAGGATGGATTCACCGAGGATGGCAAGATTAATACTGGCGCCACGATGTTCTATTCAAATATCGAGTGGAACACGAAGTTCAATGGACACACGGAGCGCTTCATCTCGCTTGCAATGACCGACGGAACCGTGGTCTACGGTGCTGAGGACGGCAAGGACAAGAGCTACGAGGATGTGCTCTTCTGCATCGATGCCAATCCGAACGAGGCTATACAGAATCCGGAGCGTCCGGTGATCGACCCGTCGACTGCCGAGGTGCTTGCTTCCGACAAGACAATGACTACATATGCCTACGAGGATGTTTGGCCGAACGGTGGTGACTACGACTTGAACGACGTCATCATTGAGCATACACGCACGGTGGCGTTCAACCAGAACAACTTTGTGCGTGAGGTCAACGACACCTATAAGAGTGTCCATCTGGAGGGCGCAGCAGTCTATAAGAATGCGTTTGCCGTTCAGTATGACATGTCGCAGCGCGGCACTATGAGCTGTTCTGACGGCGTTTCCGAGGAGTCGGCTACTAACAGTGTGATCATCTTTACAGACTGCATCAATCAGCGAACCCACGAGAGAAGTGTAGTGCGCTCGTTTGCCAACAACGTGCTCAAGAAGGATGCACTGAAGACATCAGATTCGGACCTCAACCCATATATCGTGGTGCAATTCTCAGCCGCAGGTCGTGGCAATCGTACCGAGGTCCATCTGCCCAAGATGACCCCTACGTCGCTTGCCAACAAGAGCCAGATTGGTTCACAGAGCGATGCCTACTATGTGGATAAGGGCGGAAAGTATCCGTTCGCAATCTCCGTTCCGGGCAAATTTACTCCAGTAAGCGAGAGGAGGGCAATCAGCGAGGAGTATAAGTACTTCGACGCGTGGGTTGCTTCGGAGGGAAAGAATCACGCCGACTGGTATAAGTACTACTCAAAATAAAAGAAAAAAAGAGCGACTTGAATACTTAATTGTTCTTATTTATTATATTTGCATCTATATAAATAATGTATAGATTAACGGGGCTCGGTTTATGCCGCTTTGGGCGCTGACTACCTATGTAGCTGCGCCGGCGGCGAACGGCTTCAGAATAAAAAAGGATTATAATAGAAATGAGCATTAAGTTTCGTTTGATTTTGATGAACTTCCTGCAGTTTGCAGTGTGGGGAGCCTATCTGACATGTATGGGTAACTATCTTGGAAAGGCAGGCATGGGTGAGGAGATTGCTTGGTTTTATGCCCTTCAGGGTGTAGTCTCTATCTTTATGCCTACGATAATGGGTATAGTTGCCGATAAGTTCGTTCAGCCGCAGCGCTTGCTTGGCATCTGCCATCTGGTGGCGGGAGCTGCGATGATTGCTCTTTGCGTTCTGGGTATGCAGTACGCAACTCCTGACAAGGCTCTGTTTATCTCAATCTACACGTTGAGCGTCGCCTTCTATATGCCGACTCTGGCTCTGTCGAACACGGTGGCATTTACAATCCTGAAGGGACACGGAATGGACACTGTGAAGGACTTCCCGCCTATCCGAGTGATGGGAACCGTGGGCTTCATCCTGACGATGTGGTTCGTGAACTGCGCCACTTACGACAATGGCAGCTTCGGGTTCACATTTGACCACAACCTCAGTAAGTTCCAGTACACATATATGCAGTTCCTCGTTTCGGGTGTGCTGAGCGTGCTGATGTTCATCTACTGTTACACTCTGCCTAGCTGCCGCATCGTGGAGAAGGAGAGAAAGTCGATTGCCGACCAGCTCGGACTGAGCGCCTTCAAGCTCTTCAAGCAGCCTAAGATGGCTCTCTTCTTCATCTTCTCTATGTTCCTGGGTATGTCGCTCCAGGTGACCAACAGCTATGCCAGCCCATTCCTGACAAGCTTCACTCAGAGCGCCGATCCGGTCATCGCGAACAGCTTTGCTGCCACCAACGCCACGATGCTCGTCTCTGTCTCACAGATTAGCGAGGCTCTCTGTATTCTTCTGATACCATTCTTCCTCAAACGATATGGAATTAAGGTCGTAATGATTATGGCCATGACTGCCTGGGTGCTCCGTTTCGGACTCTTCGGAGTGGGCGAACCGACATTCCCGGGTGTGATTCTCTTCTTCCTCTCATGTATCGTCTACGGTGTGGCTTTCGATTTCTTCAACGTGTCCGGCGGACTTTATGTCGACCAGGAGTGCGACTCCTCGGTGAGAGCTTCTGCTCAGGGTCTCTTCATGTTGATGACGAATGGCCTTGGCGCAACGATTGGTACGCTTTCGGCTGGTGCCGTGGTCAACCATTTCTGCCATTGGGAGAATGGAGTGCTGATTGGTGACTGGAAGACGGTGTGGTTCATCTTCGCAGGCTATGCGCTGGTGATTGCCGTGCTGTTTGCCGTTTCGTTCAGACATGACCATGTGAGAGAAGAAGCGTAGGTCGCTTTTTCTCTAACGAAGTAGAAAGTAGTAAGTAGAAAGTAGTAAGTAGCCTTGCGGTGTTGCTTCGCGCCTCGCGCATGAGCTAAGAGTTTAGAGTTAATAGGCTGTTTTGATATGGATCAGAAAGTGGAATTGGTTGTAATGGAGGTAAGCGAAAGCCAGGAGCAGGTGGGTGCTTATGCCGTGCTTCTCGGTGAGGTGAACGGCAAAAGGAAGTTGCCGATTATCATTGGCTCGGCCGAGGCGCAGTCTACTGTCGTCAGTATGACTCATACCCGTACGCCGCGCCCATTGACCCACGACCTCTTTGCCTCTACGCTCACTGCGCTCAACGTGAAGTTGCTGAGGGTGCTGATTTATGGCGTCAGCGAAGGGGTGTTCTATACCTACATCTATCTTCGCAGCGGTAACGAGATTGTAAGGATTGACTCGCGCACGTCCGACGCCATCGCTCTGGCTGTAAGGCTTAAGGCACCGATAATGATCAATGAGTCGGTGCTCGATCAGGAGTGCATCAAGTCGGCTGTCGACTTAGGTTTCCCCGATGTGGTGTGCGCCCCGCGCAGGTCGGAGGATTCGGTCGAGGAGCTTCAGAAGAGGCTGGATAAGGCTGTTTCGGAGGAGAACTACGAGCTGGCTGCAAGCCTGAGAGATGAGATTGAGGCGCTGCGCGCCTCAAAGTAGAAAGTAGTAAGTAGAAAGTATAAAGTAACTATGCATCTGTTTTATACACCAGATATAGATAAGAGTAATGAGTTGCCGGAGGAGGAGGCACAGCATTGCACACGCGTGCTGCGACTGTCGGAGGGCAACGAGATTATGCTTGCCGACGGCAAGGGGAACTTCTATCGGGCGGTAATCACACTGGCGTCGAACAAACATTGCCTGTTCAATGTTGTTGAGACTATACCCCAGGAACCGCTGTGGAAGGGAAGGCTTCACATCGCCGTGGGCGCAACGAAGAATATGGACCGCAATGAGTGGTTCACGGAGAAGGCCACGGAGATTGGCATCGACGAGCTGACATTCCTGAACTGCCGCTACTCCGAGCGACGCGTCATCAAGATGGAACGCATCGAGAAGATTGTGGTCTCGGCAATGAAGCAGTCGCTCAAGGCGCGGATGCCAAAGCTGAACGAGATGACCGACTTCGCCAAGCTGGTGAAGCGCATCGACTCGGGACAGAAGTTCATAGCCCACTGTTATGACGACGAAGAGAAGGTGATGCTGAAGGATGTGCTGCGACCGGGCGAGGAGGCAACGATACTGATTGGTCCCGAAGGCGACTTCAGCGAGGAGGAGGTCCGCATGGCTCGTGAAGCAGGCTTCGTAGCCGTAAGCCTGGGCAACTCCCGACTGCGCACCGAGACGGCGGCTCTGGTGGCTTGCCACACATTCAACCTTATCAATACGTAAACAAGAAGATTAAAAAATATCTGTAACCAATGAAAACAAGAATTACACAACTCGTGTCGGTGATGATCGTGCTGGCACTGGTTTTGTCAGGATGCCGCAAGGGTGGTGACTATGTCAACGTCCTCCCGAAAGATGCTTACGGTGTGGTGTCTGTTGACTTGAAGTCTATCGTCGAGAAATGTGGTTTGTCCGACAACGAAAACACACGAATCCAACAGATCCTTAACGATATGGTGAGCGGAGGCCTCTCCGCAGAGACTCAGAAGGAGGTGACCACCATAATCAGCTCTCCCTCTGAAACAGGCATTGATTTCAAATCGCCAATCTATCTCTTCGCATCTCCTACCTACAGCAATGCTGCTTTCCTGATGCACGTGGCCGACAGCAAGAAGCTGAAAAGCACTCTCGAGACCTTCGCCAAGGAGAACATCTGCCAGCAGCTGGGAGAGTCGGGCGGCTACACCTTCACCGTCATGGGCAGCGACCTGCTGATGTTCAGCAAGAGTGCACTGGTGGTGGTTCCCTTCAGCGGACATTCAGCCTACGAGGAGCTTAAGGACGGCGTGGCAGCTCTGCTCGGTCAGGGCAGCTCAGACAGCTTCGCCTCGGGTAAGGCTTTCGATAAGCTCAACTCGCGCAGCGAAGACGTGAAGTACTACGTCGAGATGAAGGCTCTCGGCGAGCCGTTAGCCCAGCAGATGATGGTGATGAATGGCGATGTCGACATGAGCCAGCTGGCCCTCCTCGGCGGACTGAACTTCGGCAAGGGCGACATCAGCATGCAGATGGTCAACTACACCGAGAACAGCGAGGTGGAGAGCCTGCTGAAGAAGCAAAGCAAGGCGGCTGAGACCATCTCACGCGACTACCTTGAGTACTTCCCGAAATCAACAATGGCGTTCGCTTCGATCGGCGTCGACGGAAAGAAGTATTACGAGATCCTGGCCGACAACGACCAGCTTGTAAAGCTCTTCCCGTTTATCTCAACTGAGACCGGCAAGGCAATCATCAACTCGTTCGACGGTGATGTGTCGGTAGGAATGACGGGCATGAGCATGAGCGGGGTGCCCACAATCCTCGCCTATGCCAAGGTGAAGAACTCCAAGATGCTCGACGCAATCTACGAGGGTAGGGACTTCTTCCTGACCAGCGGCATGGAGAGCATTGAGAAGCAGGGCAAGAACCAGTTCATATATAAGTCGAAATTCCCATCAGTCACGCTCTACTATGGCGTGAAGAAGAAGAACCTCTACGCCACCAACGACAAGCAGCTCTTCGACGACATCTTCAAGGAGAGCAAACCATCGTTCGAGGACAACGAGTTCGTCAAGGACATCAAGGGCAAGAGCTTCTTTGCCGTAGTCAACGTAAAGGAGATTCTCGAGATGCCAATGCTGAAGATGATGCTCGGAATGGGCAATGCAGAGATTCAGATGTACTACAATCTGGCTTCTAAGCTGGACTACGTGGAGATTAGCGCTACGCCCGACGGTGTTGCCAACTATCGCATCGTGCTGGCCGACCGCCAGACCAACTCGCTGCGTCAGATTGTCGACCTGGTTGGCGCGACTGTCGGACTGCAGTAGGTCAAGTCAAGTCGGGAAAAGAATAGCTTTGATATATAAAGGTATCACAAGGATAATAACATGCAAAAAATAGAACTTCGGCAAGCACTCCCAAAGGTGTTTGCCGATCGTCGCGACTCGCTGACCTCAGATGTCTGGCTTCGCGACCTCTCCTTCAAGCGTGGAGAGCTTAGTCTGATAGAGGCTGCCTCCGGTACGGGCAAGTCCTCGCTTTGTAGCTTCATCTATGGCTACCGCAACGATTTCGAGGGTACCATCTCGTTCGACTCCGACAACGTGAAGAGTCTCTCTGTCGGTCAATGGACAGAGGTGCGCCGCAACAACCTCAGCATCCTCTTCCAGGAGCTGCGACTCTTCGGCGAACTCACCGCGCTGGAGAACATCGAGATAAAGAACCGACTGACGGGCTATAAGAGCCGCCAGGAGATAATGACCCTGCTGGAGCGGATGGGTGTGGCGGACAAAGCGAACATCAAGGCCGACAACCTCTCGTTCGGCCAGCAGCAGCGCGTGGCGTTCGTCAGGGCGCTGTGTCAGCCATTCGACTTCGTCATGCTCGACGAGCCGATAAGCCACCTCGACGATGCCAACGGAGCGGTGATGGGTGAGATACTCCTCGAGGAGCTCAGGGCGCGTGGCGCCGGTGCGCTCGTCACATCTATCGGAAAACATATCGACCTGCCCTATGACAAGAGGTTGAAACTCTAACACTGACTATTAATTCTCTCGACAATGAAACTCATTTGGAAATTACTCAGACAGCACATCAGTGTGGCTCAGTTGACGGGCTTCTTTACCGCAAACCTCTTCGGACTGGTCATCGTGCTGCTCAGTGTGCAGCTCTATCACGATATACTGCCCCTCTTCACGGGCGAAGACAGCCTGATGAAGAACGATTACATCATAATATCAAAGAGGGTCAATCCGCTCGGCGGACTCCTGAACCGCTCTTCCGGCTTCTCGGAGGCTGAGGTTGAGGAGCTGAGGGCGCAGAGCTTCGCCACCAGCGTGGGCGAGTTCACTCCCTCGAACTTCAAGGTGTCGACGGGAATAAGCATGGCTGAGGCCGGCGTCAACATGGGCACGGCCATGTTCTTCGAATCGGTACCCGACCAGTATGTCGATGTCGACCTCCAGAAGTGGAACTTCGACGAGGCTTCGGACGTGGTGCCCATCATCATTCCCCGCAACTACCTTAACCTCTACAACTTCGGCTTTGCCAAGAGCCGTGGCCTGCCGCAGCTCTCCGAGGGCTTGATGTCGCTCATCCAGATGGACATCTACATGAGTGGCGACAACGGGGAGAAGCTCCATTACAAGGGAAATATAGTGGGCTTCTCAAACCGACTCAACACGATACTCGTGCCGCAGAAGTTCATCGACTGGGCAAACGACCGCCTCGCACCGGGAAAGAAGAATGCGCCGTCGCGACTTATCGTCGAGGTGGAAAACTCAGCCGACTCGTCGCTGGCCAAGTACCTGCAGCAGCGGGGCTACGAGACCGAGAACGACAAGCTTGACAATAGCCGCATGACCTATCTGCTGCGTGTGGTGACAGCCGTTGTGGCAGGTGTTGGCGGAGTGATCAGCGTGCTCTCATTCTACATCCTTATGCTCAGCGTCTTCCTGCTCCTTCAGAAGAACACGGTGAAGCTGCAGAACCTGATGCTCATAGGCTACTCGCCCCGTCAGGTCGCTTTGCCCTATCAGATGCTAACTGTAGGGCTGAACGTAGTCAACGGAGTGGTGGCAGTCATCATCGTTGCCGTGGTCCGCAGCCTCTACATCGATTCGCTGACAATTGTGGCCCCACAGATGTCTGTGAACCCGTTGGCAGGCATCTTCGTGATATGCGCTCTGCTGGTGCTGGCTGTCTCGCTGATAAACATAGTGGTGATTTATCGAAAAATTGTTTCGATTTGGATGCGTAAGTAAGCATTATATGTTATCTTTGCCTAAAACTATGTCAAGCTGGCGGCTGAAACTATGCCCCGACGACTAAAAAAAGCAAAAGATGATTATGCCGAAATATGACTTGGTAACGATTCTGGGACCCACGGCGAGCGGAAAGACTCCCTTCGCTGCGGCTTTGGCCTACGACCTCAACACGGAGATTATCAGTGCCGACTCAAGGCAGATATACCGTGGCATGGACCTTGGCACAGGCAAGGACCTGGAGGACTACGTCGTCAACGGACGTCAGATAGCCTACCATCTGATAGATATCTGCGACCCGGGCTACAAGTACAATGTCTTTGAGTTCCAGCGCGACTTTCTGAAGGCTTACGAGGATATCTCTTCGCGCGGCATGCTGCCAATACTCTGCGGCGGTACGGGAATGTATATCGAGTCTGTGCTGAAGGGCTACCGGCTGATGCCTGTGCCCGAGAATCCGGAGCTGAGGGAGAGCCTCGCCGACAAGTCGCTCGAGGAGCTGACCGAGATGCTCAGCCACTACAAGAGTCTGCACAACTCGACCGACGTCGACACGGTGAAGCGCGCCATACGCGCCATAGAGATTGAGGTCTACTATGCCGCCCATCCCGTTGAGGAGCGCGAGTTCCCCGAGATCAGGAGTCTGATTGTCGGCATCGACATCGACCGTGAGCTGCGCCGGCAGAAGATTAGCCGACGACTGAAGCAAAGGCTTGACAATGGCATGGTGGAGGAGATCAGACGTCTCATTGACGGCGGCGTGAAGCCCGACGACCTCATCTACTACGGACTGGAATATAAGTATCTCACACAATATGTCATCGGTGAACTGACCTACGACGAGATGTTCACCCGACTCGAAAC
>CAZKNB010000016.1:0-14177 GCA_964554075.1 uncultured Bacteroides sp. | reverse complement strand
TCATTCGGGACTTGCACCCGTTAGATAATATGCATGCCGAGCATACACAAAAAAAAGACCGCTTCCGCGGTCTTTTTTTGTTTCTTACCAGTTGAACAACCCCAGTTCGTTGAGGAAGACAAGTGCGATGGCCACCGGCGCGAAGTACTTCACGATGTAGAGCATCACTCGGCAGACGTGGGTCTTAATCTCTCCATTATTGGTAAGCTCGCTGAGCACGACTCTCTTGCTCAGATACCAGCCCGTAAATATTGAGATAAGCATGCCGCCGAGCGGAAGCATTATCTTCGCCGTCAGGTAGTCGAGGAAGTTGAAGAGCGTCATTCCGAAGATGGTGAAGCCCTTGGTGACACCGAACGAGG
The DNA here is from genome assembly GCA_964554075.1 of uncultured Bacteroides sp. Taxonomy (GTDB): domain Bacteria; phylum Bacteroidota; class Bacteroidia; order Bacteroidales; family Bacteroidaceae; genus Bacteroides. The sequence goes on along the minus strand of CAZKNB010000016.1, from coordinate 13,815 downwards.
TGGAGCTGAAGACACCTATAATGGTACAACCGATGGTGACAAGCGTTGCGGCACGACGGCGCGACATCTTGAATCGCTCGTGGAGATAGGCTGTCGACACCTCGTGCATTGAGATGGTGGAGGTGAGCGCAGCCAGCGCCAGAAGCAGATAGAACATTATCGAGAATATGTAGGCAAGCATCGGAGCACCGCTGAAGGCCTGCTGGAATACGTTCGGAAGGGTGATGAAGATGAGTCCCGGACCTGCGTCGGGATTAATGCCTACCGAGAATGCAGCGGGAAAGATGATGAATCCCGCCAGCACTGCAATGATTGTGTCGATGATTCCAATGCTGAAGGCACTCTTCACGAGGCGTGTCTCCTTGGTGAAATATGAGGCATAGGTGCAGAGGCAACCCATTCCGAGGCTGAGCGAGAAGAAGGCCTGTCCCATGGCGCTGATCAGCACGTTCGCTGTCACCTTGCTGAAGTCGGGCTTAAGCAGGAACTCTATACCCTTAGAAGCGTTGGGGAGAGTGACCGAACAAGCCACCAGCACCACGATAATAATGAAAAGCAACGGCATCATCAGCTTGGAGTAGCGCTCAATGCCCTTGTCCACACCCATCACTATAATTAAGTGAGTGCAGAGCATAAAGACAACGAGCCAGATGAGCGGCGTGAAGGTGCTGCTCGAGAAGCTCTGAAACATCTCGGCATACTGTTCGGGACTCTTTCCGGAGAAGCCATTGAGAATGGCCTGCCAAAGGTAGTCGAGCGTCCATCCCGCTACCACGGAGTAGAAGCCGAGGATCAGGAAACCGGTGAGCACACCCAGACGCCCCACCCATTTCCACTGAGTGCCGGGCGCCAGCTTCAGGTAGGCATCGGCTGTATTACAACGCGAATGGCGGCCGATGATGAATTCCGAAACCACAATAGGCAGTCCGAGCAGCAGCACGCAAATCAGATAGATGACCAGAAAGGCTGCGCCGCCGTTTTGTCCTGTCTCATATGGGAATCGCCACACGTTGCCAAGTCCTACTGCCGAACCGGCAGCAGCAAGGACGGCACCTAGTTTACTTCCAAAGTTTGTTCTATTTTCAATTGCCATAAATATGCTCTTTTAACTTTCAGTCTGAAACTTTATCATTCAATTTTGCGCAAATATATACAAATATAGAGTACCTTTGCATCTCATTCGTAATTTATTTATCAACTATGCTTAATTATATAAAGAAATACCCCGCGTCATTGTTCATCATAGCTGCCGTCATCTACCTCTCCTTCTTCAAGCCGCCAAAGACGGAACTGAATGAGATTGAGAATCTTGACAAGGTGGTTCACTTCTGCATGTACTTTGGAATGTCGGGGATGTTGTGGCTGGAGTTCCTGCGCGCCCATCGCAGGGAGAAGCTGCCACTGACGCACGCATGGATTGGAGCAACGCTCTGCCCCATCCTGTTCAGTGGTTGCGTGGAGCTGCTTCAGGAGTATTGCACCACCTATCGCGGCGGCGACTGGATGGATTTCCTCGCCAACTCGCTCGGAGCGCTGTGTGCAACGGCAATAGGATACCTGTGGCTAAGGCCTTGGATTCTGAAGAGGACGAAATAAAGATACCATGCGGCACCACAGCGGTCGCTATACATAGCGACCCTACATCCCGATAGAGGGGATGTTGAAGTGCAGCAAGGCATCTTTCATTTTATGAGGATATCCCCACAGGCCAAAGAATCTCCAATAAAGCTCTAGACGGCCATACAGGCCAAATGTAGGGACGCTATGTATAGCGTCCGGTCCAACACCGGAGGGCAAATGCCGGAGGACGCATATATAGCCATTCTCTTTTAAAGATATTCAGGCAGCAAACTGAGTTTTATGCTGTTTGAGCCCTTGATAAGTATCGTTTTGCCCTCGGGACGATTCTCCTGAAGGTAGGCAATCAGCTCCTTCACATTGGGGAACTTGCGGTAGTCCGACTCCACCTTGGCGAACTCCTCACCAACGAGAATCACCTCCTCGAAGTCACTCTTGCGAAGATAATCCACAATCTTGCGATGCTCGGCAACGCTGTCGGCTCCAAGCTCACGCATATCTCCCAGGATGGCCATCTTATGCTCCATCTTTGTGTGGCGGAAGTTCTGGAGCGACGCCATCATACTTGTTGGATTGGCATTGTAGGCATCGATAATCAGTGTGTTGTGCTCCGTGCGACTGAGCTGCGAACGATTGTTGCGCGGTGTGTAGCCAGCCAGCGCCTCGTCAATCTTCTCAGCCTCCACGCCGAAGTATCGGCCAACGGCAACGGCAGCCAGGGCGTTCGCCAGATTGTACTCGCCAATAAGATGGGTAGTGACATTGTGCCACTTGCCATCCTCACCCTCGCGCCAGCGCAGAGAGAGATAGGGAGAGTTGGCCGTAGGCTCACCATTCACGAAGAGCGACTCCGACGTTCCATACTCCACCAGCTGCAGTCCGGCAGCGATGCCCTGCAGGTGGGCATTCTCATGATTGATGAACACCTTGGCATCTGCCTTCGTACGGAGGAAGTCGTAGAGCTCACCCTTTGTCTTGATGACGCCCTCGAATGAACCGAAGCCCTCGAGATGCGCCTTGCCCACATTGGTGATAAGGCCGAAGTCCGGCTCAACGATGTTTACCAGAGTCTTGATTTCGCCCGGGTGATTGGCTCCCATCTCGACCACAGCCATCTGATGCTCGGGACGAAGACGAAGGAGAGTGAGGGGCACACCGATGTGATTGTTCAGGTTGCCCTCGGTGAAGAGAGTGTTGAAACGCTTGCTCAGCACGGCTGAAACCAGCTCTTTGGTAGTTGTCTTGCCGTTGGTACCGGTGATGCCGAGGACTGGAGTGGCCAGTGCGCGGCGGTGATGGTTGGCAAGAGCCTGAAGAGTGGCGAGGCAGTTGTCCACAAGGATGAAGCGCTCGTCGCCTGCGGGGGCATACTCAGCCTCGTCGACCACGGCATAGCGGCAGCCACTCTCGAGAGCAGCGGCAGCGAATCGGTTACCGTTGAATGATTCGCCCTTGAGAGCCACGAACATAGAGCCCTCGGGACAGTTGCGGCTATCGGTTGTCACCGACGTGCACGCCAGAAATTTCTGATAGATAGTCTGTATATCCATTTTATATCGTTATAAGTTTTTTCCTTTATAATCCTAAAAAGTCTCTCTTGGTAAAAAAACGAAGCAAAGTTAAAAGTTAATCTTGTTTTTTTGTATAGCTTTGCATAATAACATACGATAAACCAATGAACAGAACCGAAAAAAATAGTATTTCCGCCGGTTGCAGCACCATAAACGTCAAGGGACGACTGCTCGACATGTCGGAGAGTCCGCTGGTGATGGGCATCCTCAACGTGACGCCCGACTCTTTCTTCTGCGACAGCCGCGCGCAGAGCGACAAGGAGATTGAACAGCGACTCGAGAAGCTGATTGCCGAGGGCGCAGACATCATAGATATCGGTGCCTACTCCTCACGTCCCGGTGCCGACGACGTCAGCGCCGAGGAGGAGATGGAGCGACTGGCCCACGCACTGAGGATTGTCAACCGCACGCACCCCGAGGCTATCGTCTCAATCGACACATTCCGCGCCGACGTTGCACGCCAGTGCGTCGAGGAGTATGGGGCAGCCATCATCAACGACATTGCCGGAGGCGAACTCGACAAGGATATGTTTGCCACCGTTGCCGAACTCAACGTGCCATATATCATGATGCACATGGTGGGCAACCCGAAGAACATGCAGCAGAACGTGGCCTACGACGACCTGATGGGCGACATGATGAAATATTTCGCACGTAAGATCAGTGAGCTGGAGGCCATGGGCGTGAAGGATATCATCGTCGACCCGGGCTTCGGATTCAGCAAGACGCTGGAGCAGAACTACGAGCTGCTGGGCCGCATGGACCTGCTGAAGATACTCGAGAAGCCTATCCTCGTGGGCGTATCGCGCAAGTCGATGATATATAAACTCTTCGGCACCACACCCGCCGAAGCACTCAACGGCACGACGGTCATCGATACCCTCGCCATGGTTCAGGGCGCAAACATCATCCGTGTACACGACGTAAAGGCCGCCGTGGAGTCGGTTAAGATTATGAATATGTTCAAACGATATAACAAAGCTGAATAGATATGTTCTTCGAGTTTGGTGTAAAAGACGCGATAGACATAGTTCTGGTAGCCGGTCTGCTCTACTATGTCTACAAACTGATGAAGGCTTCGGGCTCCATCCGCATCTTCACAGGCATATTGGTCTTCATTCTGATATGGATTGTGGTCACTCAGGTGCTGGCAATGAAGCTGCTGGGCTCTATCTTCAACACGCTGATGAATGTCGGTGTGCTGGCTCTCATCATCCTCTTTCAGGACGAGATACGACGATTCCTTCTTACGCTGGGTTCGCACCAGCACTTCAGCAAGCTGGCCAACCTCTTCTCACGCAAGGAGGATGGCGTTCAGCACGACGATATAATGCCTATCGTACTGGCGTGCATGAGCATGGGCCGACAGAAGGAGGGCGCTCTGATCGTGATGGAGCGCAACGCACCGATGGACGACATTGTCCGCACGGGCGAGACAGTGGATGCCAACGTCAATCAGCGACTGATTGAGAACATCTTCTTCAAGAACAGTCCGCTGCACGACGGCGCCATGGTCATCAGCAAGAAGAGAATAAAGGCTGCCGGATGCATCCTCCCCGTGTCGCACGACCTCGACATCCCCAAGGAGCTGGGCTTGCGCCACAGAGCTGCCATGGGCATCTCGCAGGAGTCCGACGCACTCGCCATCGTGGTCTCCGAGGAGACGGGCGGCATATCCGTTGCCTACATGGGCAAGTTCTACCTGCGGCTTAGCGCAGAGGAGCTGGAGAGCATACTTACAAAGAATCTTTAAACGCGAATCGGCGCCCCGGAAGGGGCGCCGATTCTGTTTCTTTACTTGTCGTCATCAGCGTGTCGCTGACTGATCAATATCTGATGTCGGTAGGCGAGACAGGTGGTCAGGAAGTAGACACAAGCCTGAATCCACAATCCGCGATACTCGAACGCCACCTCGTTGAGCGTTGCTCCCATATTGTTGATACGCACAAACCCATTGATGCCGAAGGTCGACGGGAAGAGGTAGGAGACGTAGCGCCAGAAGGGCGGCACCGCAGCTCCCGGCCACGATATACCCGAAATGAAGAGCAGAGGCACGGAGGTAAATACGAAGACCACCATACAGAGCTCACGGCTGCGCAGCACCGTAGTCACCGTCATCGCAAAGAAGACGCATGAGAAGAGGTAGGGCAGCACGAAGAGAATCACGTCCGCCGGCAGTCCTATCTGATTCAGCCGGAAGAGATGCGGCACGATGCAGAGCACGTAGACCGAAACGACGGCATAAATCATGAAGTAGCAGAGTCCCTTTCCCATCACTATACGGAGCGTTCCGCGGTAGTGCTGTCCCAGCGGCACAAGGTTGCGATAGCGATTCTGCTCACGCGCCGTACCCGCCGCCAGTCCGATACCCAGGATCAGCGTCTGCTGGATGATGAGCATCAGCACCGCAGGAATCAGGAAAGCGGCAAATCCATTCGTCGGGTTGAACATCGCCACATCCTCATACTCTATCGGGTAGGCGGTAATCTCGTCCTGCCGATCGGTCGTATTGCCTGCGCGGCGTATCTTTATATCCTTATTCATATCAAGCGACACGTTGGTGTTGGCCATCAGCATCGCCTTATAGTAGAGCAGTCCGCTCATGTCGCAGTAGATGCTCACCTGAGTCTGCTTTCCGGTGTTGATGTTACTGCTGAAGTCCTTCGGGATATAGATTATTCCGTAGGCCTCTCGCTCACGCATCAACCTCTTCGCCTCCTCCATATCCGCGCAGCGCGCCACAATCTCCACCTCGGCGGTAGCATCCACGCGGCGCAGATAGTCGCGGCTCATGCTGCTCTGCGAGTCGTCGACAACGACGGCAGGCACCTCGCGCGCCACCTCATTGGTATAGATGAAGGCGTAGAGCAGCGGATAGCCAAGCGGCACCAGAAGGAAGAAGATGAGCACACCCTGGTCGCGGAAGGTGTTGCGCAGCTCCTGATACCATATATAGAAGAGCGAACCGACGCCCTCTTTCATCTGTTTGAAAAAACCACTCATCTTCATCACGGCATATATTTAAAGTGAAGCAGGGCGTTGCGCAGCTGACGAGCCACGAGCAACGGCAACAACATGAAGAGCAGCAGAGCAAGATAGTTGCTCCAGGCATAGCTCATCGCGTAACCGTTCAGCGCCTGATTGACATATATCAGAAAGTAATGGCGCAGCGGGAAGAGATTGCTCACAGCCTGAAGCGTAGGATGCATCGCCATGACCGGATAAGAGAAGCCGGAGATGGAGATCGAAACGACGCCCCACAGCGAGGCAAAGCTGAGTCCGAAGCGCAGTGTAGGCAGCAAGCCTATCATAAATACTCCGCAGCACTGCGACGCAACCACGAAGCAGAGTGTGGCAAAGAGCATAGGCAGGATTCCGCTGTTGCACGGGAAGTGGAGTATTCCGTAGAGATAGGCGTTGTAGAACATTCCCATGATTGAGAAGACCACAGTGTGAGGCAGCAGTTTGCCCGCCAGCGCCTTGAAGAGCGAACCGTCCGCCATGGCGAGCCACTCCTGCGCCGTCTGCTGCTTTATCTCTACACCGATCGAATAGACCGTCAGCATGAAGATCAGAATCATCAGCATGGCGGGAACCAGTGTGTTGCAGAGATAGACGGAGTAGTTGATCCACGGATTGTTGAGCGCGTGAGTGTCAATCACAATAGGCTGAAGCAGCGCCATAGCCTGCTTCTCGGTAGCACCCTTGGCATACATCACCTTGCGCGCCGCAGCTCCCGACGCCAACTCACACATCGTGCGCATGTCGCGCAGCAGGAGCGAACCGGCAATCAGGTAGGAGTTGTTGGTGTAGAAGGAGATGGTGGGTTGCTGCTGATTGGTAGCGTCGGCCGACAATCCCTTGGGCATGTAGAAGAAGGCGTAGATCTCCCCCTCCTGCATAGCCTTTCGCGCCTGACTCACGTCGGGATAGTGAGCCACAATCTTCGTCTGGGTGAAGGAGTCGAGGTTGCGCACCACGTTGCGCGACACACTGCTCTCATCCATGTCCACCACACCCACCGGCAGCTCCTTGGGCAATCCCTCGTCCATCAGAGTCGTAAAGAAGATGTAGCAGAAGAGGGGCGCGATAATCATACCGAAGAGATATATCGGTTCGGCGATGAGGCGACGCAGTTCGCGCTTCATCACACACCATACACCACTCGTTTCTCTATCGACGTTACTCATCGCTCTACTCCGCCGTTAAGATGACCGACATACCCGGACGCAGACCCTGGACCGGAGTCTCGGGACGCGCACGCACCTCGAAGGTCTTCAGGTCATACTGTCCCGTAGTCTTCGTTGCCTTCCAGGCTGCATAGGTGCCCAGGTCCTTCATATAGTAAACAGTCAGCTTCACCTTCTCGTTGTCGAGTGCGGGGATTGTTGCCTCGAAGGTAGTTCCCACGGTGAGGCCCTTCAGCAAGTCCTCGCGCACGTTAAAGCTGACCCACATATCATTCATTATAGCTACATTCATTATCGGAGCGCCCGAGCCTACCAGCTCACCCACCTTCGGGAATATCTCAGTCACCTCACCGTCGGCAGTAGCTATGAGATAACTCTCATCCACGTAGCTCTCCACCTCGGCAACGGCACCCTTCGCACGGTCGGAGAGTGCGGCAGCCGCAAGCTTATCCTCGCGCTCGGCACCATTCTTCGCCATGTCGTACTGCGACTTCGCAGCCTTCTCGGTGGCAACGGCTGCATCGCGCTGCGCCTTCACCTCGTCAAACTTCTGAGCGGCGAGAACGCCCTGGTCGTAGAGGTTCTTCACACGGGTGTACGACTTCTCGGCAATCTCCACGCCAGCCTTAGCCTTCTGCCACATCTCATAGGCAGCCTGAATCTGTTCGCGGCGTGCGCCCTTGATGGCCTTGTCGTTCTGCGCGTCGGCAGCAGCCTGTGCAGCCTTAGCCTGCTCCAGCTTAGCCATCACGTCCGGCGCCTCGAGTATAGCGAGAGTATCTCCCGCCTTCACTGCGTCGCCCTCCTTAACACGAATCTCCAGCACACGGCCCGGAATCTTGCTCGAAACGCGGTACTCGTCCGCCTCCGCCTGACCCTGAATGATCTCATCACCCTTGTTCAACATGAAAAAGCCCACTACGGCAACCAGGAGAATCACTCCCAGCAGAGCGATAAATGCAAACAGAATGTTGCTGCCCTGCGATTTCTTTGTATCCATATCTTTCGTTATATCTTCGTTTCTTTATTGTTCGTTTTCTCTATTTCCAGACCTACTTGCTCAGCGTTCCCAGAGCCTTCTTCAGATAGATGTCGGTCAGCTTCACGTCAATCTGGGCATCAATCTTGTCCGACTGCGCCGAGAGCCATGCAGTCTGCGCCTCGAGCAGGTTGTTGGTCGGAATCACTCCCTCGCGGAAACCGAGGTTGGCAGTGCGCAGGTTCTCGTCCGCCTTCTCGCGGTTCTTCTCCGCCATCACCAGCTTCTTCTCAGCCTCCTTCACCTTAAAGGCAGCCTGATTGACCTGAAGCTCAATCTTCTCGCGCGCATCCTCATACTGATACTGCGCAATCCGCGCCTCCGACTTGGCAGCCTTCACCTGATAGTAGCCTTCGCCCCAGTGCCAGATGGGCACGTTGACCATCACGCCTACGCTCCACATGCCCTTGAACTTCTTCTCGAAGCTGTTGAAGACCGATGGATTGGATGCAGAGAGCGACCCCATCAACGCCAGCGACGGCAGATGCGAAGCGCGGGTTACGCGAATCTTCTGCTGATAGATCTTTGTTGCCAGCTCCAGGCTGCGCAGCTCCGGACGGTTCGCCATGGCGACGTCGACATCGGCATTGGCAGCCGCCTCCGAGATTGGCAGGTTCTCCATCTGCTCGTCCGCCAGAACGATGTCGCTCTGCAGGTCGAGTCCGCACAGCTGACAGAGCAGCATGCGTGAGAGGCTCAGTCCATCCTCCACCTTCGTGAGGGTCATCTCCGCCTCGTTGAGCTTAACGCTTACGGTGAGTCCGTCGGCACGCGTTGCCACGCCCTCCTTAATCATCTTCTCTATGTCGCTCTCCATCTGCTGAAGCAGCTTCAGATAGCCCTCCGCCAGCTTTTTCTTATTGACGAGCGATACCACCTGCCAGTAGACCTGGTCGGTGCTCAAGATTACCTCCTGCATTCCCGTGTTGTGCTGCTGTTGTGCCAGCTGCTCGGCGTAGTTGGTTATCTTGTTGTATGCGCGAATCTTTCCGCCCATGTAGAGAGGTTGAGTCAGGGTGATGGCGCCCGCGAACACATTTCGCGTATCCGTTCTGAGGGCATCGATCAGCGTCTGTCCCACGGCGTCGAAGGTCGGCACCAGTTGTCCCTGAACAGCCTGGAAGAGCGGAGCCAACTGCTGCGCCATCTCCGGCGACAGCTGAGCGATGCTCTGTCCCGCCTGACCGATGGCAGTGCCCACTGTTGTTCCCATGCCGCCCAGCGCACTCTTCTGTGCGTCGCTCAGCAGGGAGATTTCACGCTGATTTCTGATATATCCGCCCGAAGCGGAGAGCTCCGGCAGGAAATTAGTGAACGCCGCCTTCTTCTGATAGTGGGCAGCGTTGATCTTCTCGCCACTTATCAACAACTCCTTGTTGTTGGCGATGGCTAATGCACGGCAACTATCGAGGCTCAGCACGCTCTGTGCGGCGCACTCCATGGCGGGGATTGCCATCAGCGCCACCAGTGCCACGCCTCGAAACCTATTCGTCACACTATCAACGAAGTGTGAGTCACCAATCTTTCGACATGCAACATTCATATATCTTCTGTTATTCATCTAGTCTTCTGTTGAGTTTTCCTATTATTGATTGCATAGGCAACAAAAGTATATACTTTTATCAAGAGTGGCAACATCTTAAGGTCACTTTTTTCGTTCTAAAGGATTTCAATCGGTTTCGTCTCCGCCTTCTTTTAACTGATTAATGATAAAAAAGCCCCGCCGGTTGTCCTCTCAACATTGGAACAACCGGCGGGGTCTATTTGTTGAATCCAGCCTCCATCTCACCTCCCCGTCAGGGAGCATCGACTGCGGCGGCGATTACTGCCTTTGTAAAACTGCTATTACTGCAGCGTAAAGTTGCGGCTACCGATAAGAGTGCCCGAAGCGAAGACATCCACGCGGTAGGTACCCGCAGAGAGATACTCGTCTACACTCCAGTAGACAGTCACCGACTGCTCTTCGCCATTATACTCGATATACTTCTTGATAGAGTATGGCAGGGTGCGGTTCTCGTAGGTGAAGGTATTGCCCGAGCCCTTAGTCAGCACCTCATTGTTCGGCTTATATATATTAATGTATAGCGTACGTTCGCCAGTCTCGGCAGTGATATTCTTCACGATGGTAAATCCAGCCACCAGCTTGACGGCATCCTTAGCCTTCTTCACGCTCTTGCCGCGTTTGTTCTGCGCCTCGAGCCAGATGTTCGTTGCGTCGAGCTGAGCCGCGAGAGTAACCTTCTTGCCCAGCGCCTTCTTATCCTCGGTGAGTGTAGTCACCTGGCGCGAAGCATCGTTATACTTCTTCGTAACCTCCTCGATCACCTGCTTCTGCTCATGGTTCACGCGGTTGAGCGAGTCAATCTGATTGATGTAGCTCACCATCACCTTACGCAGAGTAGCCAGCTCCTTCTTCAGTCGTCGGATTTCAGCGGCGTTGCTGCTCTTCACGGTGCGCAGCTCCTCCAGCAGTCGCTGCGTCTTCAGCTGCTCCTGACTGAGAAGCTCAGCCAGCGAGTCGTTCGAAACCGTCAGTTTCAGCTCGTCATATTGCTTGGCAAAGTGAGTATACTCATTCTCCAAATCCTCCTTCTCCAGGTTGAACTCCTCGGTCAACTCCCTGTTCGTCTGCTTCTCGGAGAGCAGCAGATAGGTCAGTCCGAAGAGCGCCACCACCAGCGCAGCGATAGCTGCATAAAGTAATTTCTTCTTATCCATATTGTTATCTAAACACTTACTAATCCCATTCCCCACCGAATGAACCAACATCGGCGCGGCATTGTTTTCAAAATCGCTACAAAATTAATCAATAAAAGCGTCGGACGCCCCTCTTTTCCTATGTTTTTCTTCAATATGATAAGTCAACATGGCAAATAAAGATGACAAAATGGCGTTTAACGAAAATTATTACGGAAAAATTTCTTTAATGAATAGATTAGCACTACTTTTGCAGCGTAGAAAGATTGAAATAGTTTATAAACATCAAATAAGGAAAAAGATTATGTCAAAAGTAACTGTAGTAGGTGCAGGTAACGTAGGTGCTACATGCGCCAATGTATTAGCTTTTAACGAAGTAGCCGACGAGGTAGTTATGCTCGACGTAAAAGAGGGCGTATCTGAAGGTAAGGCAATGGATATGATGCAGACAGCACAGCTGCTGGGCTTCGACTCAACATTGGTTGGATGCACTAACGATTACGCTCAGACTGCAAATTCAGACGTAGTGGTAATCACTTCTGGTATTCCACGTAAGCCAGGTATGACTCGTGAAGAGTTGATCGGTGTTAATGCTGGTATCGTTAAAGCGGTAGCAGGCAACATCCTTAAATATTCTCCCAACGCAATCATCATCGTTGTATCAAACCCGATGGATACAATGACCTATCTTTCACTCAAGTCTCTCGGCTTGCCTAAGAACCGTATCATCGGTATGGGTGGTGCTCTCGACAGCTCACGCTTCAAGTACTTCCTCTCTCAGGCCATCGGCTGCAACGCTAACGAGGTTGAGGGTATGGTAATCGGTGGTCACGGCGACACAACAATGATTCCGTTGACTCGTCTCGCTACATACAAGGGTATCCCTGTCAGCAACTTCCTCTCTGAGGAGAAGCTGAACGAGGTTGCTGCTTCTACAATGGTAGGTGGTGCAACTCTCACTAAGTTGCTCGGCACTTCAGCATGGTATGCTCCGGGTGCAGCTGCTGCTTACGTTGTTGAGTCTATCCTCCACAACCAGAAGAAGATGGTTCCATGCTCTGTAGCTCTTGAGGGTGAGTATGGTCAGTCTGACATCTGCATCGGTGTTCCTGTTATCCTTGGTCGCAACGGTGTTGAGCAGATTGTTGAGCTTGAGCTTACTGCTGACGAGAAGGCTAAGTTCGAGGCTAGCGCTGCTGCTGTTCACAAGACTAACGCTGCACTCAAGGAGGTTGGTGCACTCTAATAAGATAACCATTAAATAAAAAAGGCGGAGCCCTTCGGGCCCCGCCTTTTTTATTGCCTTTATTTCGCCAGACAGGCATCAAGGAGCTTTGTCAGTTCCTCCTTGTCCAGATGCTGACCGATGAACACAATCTTCTCCATACGGTCGCCATACTGGTCATCCCAGTCCTTCAGGATACCCGGCTCCTCACGCATAATCTGCATCAGCTCCTCCTCGGGTGCCGTTGCATACCAGAGGCCCGCCTCCTTCAGCTGCATCTGACGACCAGCCTGCTCGAAGAGATATGACATATCAGGATTATTGCTGAAGTAGCATACGCCCTTCGCACGGATGATGTTCTTGCTCCAGCGAGTATTCACGAAGGTCTCAAACTTGTTGAAGTCGAAGGCAGGACGGCGATAGTAGACGAAGGTCTGAATGCCATACTCCTCAACCTCTCCCTCACCCTCGTGGTGGTGGTGATGGTGGTGATGACCATGCTCATGATGGTGATCGTGATCGTCATCGTCGTCATCATCGTCGTCGTCATCCTCATCATGATGATGCTCATGCTCGTGATGATGCTCCTCGTGGTGGTGATGTTCGTGCTCATCCTCGTCGTCGTCATCATCGTCATCCTCGATATTCTCCAGCTCACGAACCCATCCGGCAGATGTTGCAGTGCGCTCGAACTCGAAGAGATTAGTGTTGATCAGCTCGTCGAGGTCCACGTTACCATAGTCACACTCCACAATCTTAGCCTTAGGCTGCAGCGTACGGATAATCTGACGGATGCGTGCCAGCTCCTTAGGCGAAACCTCAGAAGCCTTGTTGATAAGGATAAGGTTACAGAACTCAATCTGCTCGATGATCAGACGCTCAATGTCCTCCTCGCCGATGTTCTGCTTTGTGAGAGCATCGCCGCAGGCGAACTCATCCTGCAGGCGGAGAGCGTCGACAACGGTGGTGATGCAGTCCAGACGGCAAGTCGGACCGCTCTGTTTCATGCGGGGGATTGTACAGATGGTCTGAGCGATTGGTGCCGGCTCACAGATGCCGCTGGCCTCAATCACGATATAGTCGAAGCGCTTCATGGCGAGGATATCGTCAATCTGGTTGACGAGGTCCATCTTCAGCGTACAGCATATACAGCCGTTTTGCAGCGCCACGAGGCTATCATCTTTTGAGTTTACCACGCCACCCTTCTGGATAAGGTCGGCGTCGATATTGACCTCGCCAATGTCATTTACGATGACAGCAAACTTGATGCCCTTTTGGTTGGCAAGGATATGGTTCAACAGTGTGGTCTTTCCACTACCCAGATAACCGGTCAGGAGTAGTATAGGAGTCACTTCTCTCTTAGTTTCCATTTCTTAGTACCTTTTGATTACAGAGAACAAAAGTAAAGAAATAAGTCATACCTTGTTATCTATTTGGGCATAAAAAAGAAGTCCCCTTAGGCGTTAGCCTAAGAGGACTTTCAGAAAAAACGGCGACTACCTACTCTCCCACTGT
>CAZKNB010000015.1:10996-15090 GCA_964554075.1 uncultured Bacteroides sp. | reverse complement strand
ATGAAAAAACTTCAAACATATATACTGCTCTCAGCCCTGACCCTCTGCAGCCTGACCTCCTGCGACGACGGACCCATCTACGAGGACAACAGCTCCGCCACCGACGGCGACAGCCGCTCCGTGACGCTCGAGGGAACCCTGAGCGGATGGGACGGATGGAGCGACGGCATGAGCGTGGTACTCGCCGGCTTCGAGGACGACAACGACTACGCCGTCATCTCCAAGCCCGTGACCACAGCCGAGGGACTCACGCTGAGCCAGATACCCGAGAGCGTCACCAGCGTCGAACTCTGCGTCATCAACCGTCTGCGCCAGCGCGTAGCCACATTCAAGGAGATCGACTTCACCCAGCAGACAGCCACCATCAGCGTGGGCACACTGAACGTCAGCATGTACAGCTGCATCCAGCAGAGCGTCTTCAACACCACCTGCGCCCACTGCCACGGCGGCAGCAACTTTGCAGCTGCGGGACTCAACCTGACCGAGGGAAAGAGCTACGACTGCCTGGTGAACCACGCTTCGAAGAAGGTGGATGGCGGTACGCTAGTCATTCCCGGCAATGCCGCCGGCAGCATACTGCCGCAGGTACTCGGCTCCTCGCTCACATCGACCTGGGGCTACGACCACTCCAAAGAGGTGCTCGACGCCAATGTGCTCAGCCTTATCGACAGCTGGATAAATGCAGGTGCCACAGAATAATTACTATTTTGAATACTCAAGGACTTATGGATAACAAACAAAAAACTACATACACTGAACTATTCACGCAGCAGGCGGCTCACGGAGTAACCGAGTACCACGCCGTGCTGCACGTTTCCACCCCCACGGCTACATGGGAGGAGCAACTCTCAGCCCTGCGCGAGGCCTATCGCCAGCTACTGGAGGAGCGACTGCCCGAGGCGCATCCCGTGTTCCATCGCTTCTACCTGAGCGATGCAGCCAACCAGACCGCCTCCCTGCAAAGAGCATTTGAAGGAACTGCAGGCGCCCGCTCCATCGTTCAGCAGGCACCCCTCGACGGCACCAAGGTGGCGCTGTGGGTCTACCTGATGACCGACGTCAGCGTCGAGCACGTGGCTGACGGCAATCTCTGCCACGTGACCCACGGCTCCTACTGCCACCTCTGGGGAGGCAATGCCCCCACCACCGGAGACAACTCCTTCCAGCAGATGACAGCCCTCTTCGAGAATTACGCCTGTAAGCTGCACGAAGAGGGATGTACGCTTGCCGACAACTGTCTGCGCACATGGATTTACGTTCAGAACATCGACGTCAACTACGCCGGTGTGGTCAAGGCGCGCAACGAGGTCTTCAGCGGCCATCGCCTCACCCGCGACACCCACTACATAGCCAGCACCGGCATCTGCGGACGCAATGCCGACCCTAAGGTCAGCGTCATGATGGACACCCTCGCCGTAAAGGGCATCCGTCCCGAACAGGTGCAGTATCTCTATGCGCCCACCCATCTCAACCCGACCTACGAGTATGGCGTAAGCTTCGAGCGCGGCACCTGCGTGAAGTATGGCGACCGCCGTCAGGTCTTCATCTCCGGCACCGCCAGCATCAACAACCGTGGCGAGGTGGTGTATCCGGGCGACATACGCCGACAGACGGAGCGCATGTGGGAGAATGTGGAGGCACTGCTCTCCGAGGCCCAGTGCGACTTCAGCCATGTAGGCCAGATGGCAGTCTATCTGCGCGACGTGGCAGACTATGCCGTGGTGAAGGAGATGTTCGACCGCAAGTTCCCCGACACGCCCAAGGTGATACTCCTCGCCCCCGTGTGTCGACCGGGATGGCTCATCGAGATGGAGTGTATGGCAGTCAAGAGCGACTACATGCCCGAGTTTGAAGCCCTCTAATCCGCAATGAAGTTTATGAAAAGAGTGATTATATGTTCTTATCTGGGAATGGTGACGGTGCTTGCCGTCGCCACCATCCTGGAGCGCCTCTATGGGGCTGAGTTTGCCGCAGCCAGCGTCTACCACAGCGTCTGGTTCTCCCTCTGGTGGGGACTTCTCGCCGCCCTTACGCTCGCTGTCTTCGTCACCCGCAACCGCTGGCGCCGCACGCCCGTTGCCCTGCTCCACCTCTCCTTTATCGTCATCCTGGCAGGAGCACTCACCACCTTCCTCACGGCACGGGGTGGAGTCATCCACCTGCCGCAGGGAGAGCCCGTCCGCGAGTATCTCTCCGAGAAGACAAGCCGCTACCATCAGCTCCCCTTCACTCTTCAGCTCGACAGCTTCCGCATCGTCTACGACCCCGTGAGCGACTACCCTGCCGACTATGTCAGCGACGTCACCCTCGACGGTCAGCCCCGCCGCATCTCCATGAACCATATCCTTCGCCATCGCGGCATCCGCCTCTACCAGTCCTCCTACGATGACGACTGCCGTGGCAGCTGGCTCACCCTCAACTGCGACCCCTGGGGAACGCCGCTCACCTACGCCGGCTACTCTCTGCTTGCCCTTTCGCTGCTCTGGCTGCTCGTCAGGCGCAGGTCGGCAGCCATCCTCAGCTATCTCCCCGTGTTGCTGATTGTATGGTGGGTGTTCAGTGCCCGTAGCGCCACCCTTATGCCCGTTCTCCGCTCCGGATGGTTCGTGGTCCACGTCTCGCTGGTCTCTGCAGCCTACCTTCTGCTCTTCGTCACATGGGTGGTCAGCGTCGTTGCGCTCTCTGCCGGCAGAGGTCGTCAGCCCCTTCAGGAGCGCCTCTCCCGTGTCAATCGCGCCCTGCTCCTCCCCGCCATTGCCCTGCTCATCGCCGGCATCTTCATAGGCGCCGTATGGGCGAACGTTTCCTGGGGACGCTACTGGGGCTGGGACCCCAAGGAGGTGTGGGCACTCATCACGCTGATGATCTACGCCATCCCCCTCCACAGCCGCTCCCTCCCCTCGTTCCGTCGTCCCGCCAGGCTCCATCTCTACCTCTCGGTAGCCTTCCTCACGGTACTCGCCACCTACTTCGGGGTTAACCTACTGTTGGGAGGAATGCACAGTTATGCATAACTGTAGGTATGGTCGGCGCCCCCTATTACCTAAAATTCAATAAAAATACCCAAAAGTGGTGATAGACTACCATTCAGAAAGAGTGTAATTTTGCACTGTAAAAAATTAGAGCTTGAAAATGTCTATAAGATACAAAGAAAACGACAAAATGAGTGACGTCATCTGCGATGAGCCTGCGCTGCTACAGATGATGACGAGATTCGGCATCCCGCTGGGTGTCGGCGAGAAATCGGTTAAGGATGTATGCACGGAGAATGATGTCGACACCGACACCTTCCTGGCTGTGGCCAACTACACGCGCCAGGGTGCCGAGGTGGCAGACTACTACGCCAACCGCATCTCCGTAAAGGCTCTGATTGTCTACCTGAGCCGCGCCCATGCCTACTTCCTGAACTTCCAGCTGCCATCAATACGCCGCAAGCTGCTCGAGGCGATTGACTGTTCGCGCGAGAACGAGGTGGCGTTCCTCATCCTTAAGTTCTACGATGAATATATGCTCGAGGTACGCAAGCACATGCAGCACGAGAACCGCAAGATCTTCACCTATGTGAACAATCTCATCAGCGGTGTTCGTCAGGAGGGATTCGAGATTGCGCAGTTCGCCAAGAGCCACGAGGCGATAGACCGCAAGTTGCTTGAGCTGAAGAACATCATCATCAAGTATTACACCCGCACCGATGGCTACGAGCTGCTAGCAGGCGTCCTGTTCGACATCTTCAATTGCGAGAACGACCTCCGCGTCCACTGTTCGCTTGAGGATGACCTCTTCATCCCTGCCGTTCAGAAGCTGGAGCGCGAGGTGACAGCCCGCGAGATCTCCAAGGAGCAGAATCCCGACCAGACGACCGACTCTCCCGCCGACGAGGTCCTCTCCGACCGTGAGAGAGAGATTGTGCGCTGTGCAGTCTGTGGCATGACCAATAAAGAGATTGCCGAGAAGCTCTACATCTCCATCAACACAGTCCTGACCCACCGCAAGAACATCTCGCGCAAGCTGAACATCCACTCCGTCAGTGGTCTGACCATCTACGCGATAGTCAACAAGCTTGTCCGGCTTGATGAAGTGAAATCATAAAGCTT
>CAZKNB010000015.1:0-10896 GCA_964554075.1 uncultured Bacteroides sp. | reverse complement strand
TATTGCAACTGCCACTCGCGGAAGAGGAAATCGCCGGAGGCGGTGGTGAAACAGAGATTGGTGAGTGATGTCAGCTGGCGCTCAAGTGCGGCATCACACCATGTCCAGTCCGTGGCGCTGAAGGTGACACGGGCCAGAAGCTTGCCCTTCATGCCCTTCTCGCGGAGATAGAGTGTTCCACTGCCCTTCACACATACTCGCAACTTGGTGGCACCTACGCCATTGACCATCTCTACACGGAAGCCCTGCCCTGCCCCGTCGGCATGAAGAAGCATCTCGCCGGCGGCATCGCCTGCCACGTAATTTACTCCATAGGTGGCAGCTGCCTGCGATGCAGGCTGGGCGCTGAAGCCATCAATGGGCTTGAGCTGCGACACACCGTCGTGGGTCATCGAGCCGAGGCTGATGACTCCCGTAGCCTCGTTGACATCTATTACATCTACACAGATTGAGCGGTATCCGCCACTTCGTCCGATGGACTTCTCATAGTGCTCGGTATGATAGAACATATAGTACTTGCCGCCGAACTTATGGAGGTGGGTATGATTGTTGCCATACTCCATGTTCTCATTGCCGGGGTTGCGCAGCATCACTCCCTTATAGCTCCAGCTGTCGGGCTGCAGAGGCGTGGTGGTGGTCATATATGGCATGCTGCATGCTCCGGGTGCGTCGATATTGGCGTATGGCCACGCCGAACGACTCTTCCACGAAGAGCTGTAGCTGTAGATCCAGCGACCGCCGATGTAGTTCAGTTCGCTCGCCTCGAAGAAGTAGGGAGCGGGGATTGGGACTATCTCGCCGTCAACGCTGAGCATGTCGGAAGAGAGGCGGCAGATGCGTGCAGTGGCGGGATAGAGGTCTGTGCCATTGCTGGCCACACCGCCACCAAAGGCGAGCCACGCCACACCGTCGTCGTCAATCACCACACCGGGATCGAAGGGATTGGGACAGTCGCCTATCGCCTTCGAACGATAGTCGATGAAGTCATTGCCACCGAGTGGGCTGTGCCATGGGCCAAGTGGAGAGGTCGAGGTGAGCAGGCCCACACCCGAACCACTCGAAGAATAGAACATGTAAAAGTGTGTCTCGCCGTCAGCCTCCTTGCGACTGACAATCGAGGGGGCCCATGACACGCCCTTACCCGCCGGTTCAATCTCCTTCACGTCGACAGTGCCGTGATAGGTCCAGTTGACCATATCGGCAGTAGAGACGACCTGGAAGGAATGTATCTTTTCGAATGTGTTAGAGGCTCCCGGCTCACCGTCGTTGAGCTGCTGGGTGTCGTTGGTGCCATAGACATAGAGGCGGCCGTCGTGCTCCACCGCCGTGGGGTCGGCGAAGAACATATAGTCGGAGAGCGGATTATGGTAGCCCAGCGACATCTTCTCTGAGTAGTTGTAGTTGACGGTGGAGGTGTCCTCCTGAGGGTCGTTGACCTCTATCTCTTCGACAGCGGCAGCGGTGCCACTGTTGTCGTCGTCACCTCCGCAGGAGCTTCCAGCCACGAGCAGAGCAACAGAACATGCATATATCAGGGAGAGTTTCATAACAATCATTCTTTTTCTTTCCTTTTTGTCTATCTATATATCTAATATGTGTAACATCTCACGGATGTTATGCTCAGCGGCGGCAGGGTGAGACTGAAGTCGCCCGAACGGACTGAGACACTGTTCTCCGCCATGTTGTCGGACGAGGTGGTGGTCACTGCCGCGGCACGACTGACGCCCATGCCGCTCACCTTGACGCGCATCTCACTGCTGCTGTTGTTGGTCAGCACCACGCTGCTCTCCACGTCGCTCTTCACGTAGGCCGTGACGTCCAGATCCTCCGTCGCCGTCTCTGCCTTCACCCTTACCGACTCGGCGGCGTAGGCGGCATAGTGGCCTAGGATATATCCATTCTTCGTGATCTCGCCATTGCCGACAGGCGAGAGTTCGTCGTTGTCGCCAATAAGGCCATAGTAGCGCTTGATGTACCAGTAGACGTATGCGCTGCAATAGGACTCCATGCAGAGATGTATCTCGCGCGCCAGGTGGCTCAGGTTGTAGGCCCACTGGCCGAAGAGCTGCTCGTCGGGGAAGGAGGCTGTGCTGCCGTCGTTGAAGAGGTGCTCGGTCATCCACCACGACTTGCCCGACGACTCCAGGCTGGTGCGGTATAGGTTGGCAAGGTAGTTGCGGCGCTGGCTGCCGTTGTCCTTCTCGTCGATAAAGCCGGTGTAGGTGTGAGTGGCGACGATGTCGATGTTCGCCATCGCCTCACTCTCCACCACCGCACTAATATAATTAATCGAGACTCCTTCGGGTTCGGGTGCCATCAGCTTGACGCCCGTGGCACGTATCTTTGCTCCATAGTCGCGGATAAAGGCGGAGAGCTCCGCGGCTGTCCAGTAGACGAAGCTGCCGTCGGGCTCATTCTGCACCGTCATGGCGTAGATGGTGACTCCACGCCCCTTCATATAGGTGACGAAGTTGCAGAGATGGTCGGCGTAGTCGGCATAGTGTTCGGGCTTCAGATGCTTGCGGCGACTGCCGTTGACGGTGACGCTGTCTGCCCATGCACTGTCGCAGTCCCACGGGCAGGCGAAGATGGTGGCTCCATCCTTCACGGCACGCTGTGCACCGCTGACGTCGCGCGTCCAACTCGCCTTGTCGCTGTAGATCATCAGACGCATAACGTTATAGCCCAGTCCGTTGCTGCCGTAGAGCTTATCTATCTCGGCTGTGGTTACCAGGTTGCTGGGCGTCCAGATATAGGGATTATACATTCCGCCGAAGCCCTTGACGCGCTGATAGCGCACGGAGGGGTCGACGCTGACGAGGTCCCACTGCGCGAAGCCTCGCTGGGTGATGATGAAGCGGCGCACGCTGCCACCGTCGTCGCTGACGACAATCTCCTGTGAGCGACTCTCCTCATCGTCGTTGGCGTTGAGATGGAGGGTGACGGTGGTGGAGCCGGACGCCCCACTCTTTCCGCCTGTCACGGGTGAGACGGAGGCAATGACGTCGCCCTCGTCGATGGCTATGCTCCAGGTCGTGGAGCTCCACCCCACCTCGAGCGTTGCCTCGGTGGCATCATCGTCGACCTCGGCAAAGCCGGGGCTCAGGGTCAGACGCTCGGAGAGAAGCTCCGTGCCACTATCGTCGTCGCCGGAGCACGATGTGGGCAGGAGCATCAGCATGGCGAGCGCCACGCAGCTTAGTGTGTCGTATATCCTATTCATAGTTGTAGAATTTCATTGTGTCGGAATAGACTGATTCGGTATATGCACGTCCCTTGTGGTCGGAGACATACTCCGTCTGGCTCAGCACCACCTGGATGCGTCCGCTGGTGAAGGTCACCTTGGGCGGGATGATGACGGTGATGGAGGTCGATGTGGGCGGCGTGCGGGTGTCAATCTCACACTCCACTCTGCCGTCGAAGACCGTGGGCAGCCACACCTCACTGGCGCCGCCGAGGTTCTTGCCGGTGATGGTCAGTGTGGTTCCCGCCTCCAGGGCGAGTGTAGAGACCTTAGAGATAGAGGGCTTCTGGCTCTTCGCCTTGACGATGAAGGGGGAGTATGTCGCCTCGCCGTCGGCTGTCACCATACGTATGGAGCAGAGGTCATAGTCCTCGCTCACCTTGACGTCGGTGGGCACGGTGAAGGTGTAGGTCGACTCGGTGGCGTAGATATATGATCCGTCGATGTTGACCTGGCTCTCGTTGACATAGAGCGCCGATACGCCGTTGAAGTCATGGCCTCGCAGGCAGAGCACCTGCCCTGGGTAGCAGCAAGCCACCTCGGCAGCAGGCGCACTGCTGGCATTAAGCCACACACTAACTATTTGTGGTTGTGAGCCGTCGCTGCAGGATGTGAATGTCAGCACAGCCTGCACCAATAGGAAAATGAAAACACTGTATCTTTTCATAGCACTAATTCTTTATCGTTTCGAATATCTCAGTAAAGTCATACGCCACGGGGGCCTCGTTGAGTGCGGGTGCCTGGAGCGTCTCTGAGGGTGGATAGATGGAGCTCCAGATGTTGTCGCTGTCGCCGTCGTTGCCCGAGTGACACCATCCGCCCTTGCTGAGCGTATGGACCACCTCTTTCGATGAGCGGCTGTAGGTGTATTCGCCTGAGGAATTGGTGGAGAGTGCCACCTTTCCCAGCTTTGTCACATCCTTGGAGTTGCCCGTGTAGCGGTAGCTGTAGAGGCGATAGCAGCCCATCACCACGTCGTCGGCTGCCAGACGGTTGTTGGCATAGTCGAGCATGTGGGTCATATCCTCATCGCTCATGAAGGAGCGGCGCACTACATCCTGCCAGATGAGTCCCTCGCAGAAGAACTCCATGCGGCGCTCTATCAGCATTGAGTCGAGATTGAATACTCCCGTCTTGCCATAGTCGCCACGGTAGCGACCCAGCTCTATCTCACTCTTATAGGCACGTCGGCGCACCACGTTGACGCCCTCGAGTATCGAGGCGTCGCGTGTCTCCTTCAGTCCGCGTCTGCCCATCATCGCCTCGGTCAGGTTGAGGTAGACCTCAGCCATTCGCAGCATAGGGGTGCAGAAGCCGGAGTTGTCCTTGATGCCCTGGTTGCCCGTGGCAATCGGACCGCCCACCACCTGCTTCTTGATTGGCAGCGTAGACATGTTGCCGCAGGTCCATGCATCGCCTCTGTGCTCGCAGGTGTCGAGCTCGTGGTAGAGATAGTCGTAGGTCATGTAGCTGGGCATGATGTTGCCACGCGTGCGCGAGAGTCCACCGCGATGGATGGCATTGAGTATGAAGTCGTAGGAGGCGCGCAGATAGCCTATTCCCCAGTTGTTGTCGAGGCAGCGGTCGTAGCAGTAGGAGGTGTGCTGGTCGTTGCAGATGCCGTAGGAGGTGGCTCCCGGCACAAACTGGAGGGCGAAGAGCACCTCGCGGCAGTTGTTGTTCTGCACGCGGAAGATCTCCTCGTAGTCGTCCATCATTCCGTAGCCTGAGCTCTCGCCAAGAGAGATGCACGACTCCGCCGCATCGATGGCCTTCTGATAGAAGAACTCATGGAGCGAAGTGGCCTTTGCCCACCCGGCATCGTCGGCATAGTAGGGCTCTACGACGCGCTCTGCCACCTCATTGTCCATGTGTCCTCCCTGGGCATAGTTGGCTGCAGTGAGGTAGAGACGTGAGAGGAGTCCGAGAGCCGAGACGCGCGACACGCGCCCCGTCTGCATCGGACGAGCCGGCAACCATTTGGCCGCATACTCTGCATTAATTATTGAATATAACAAGACGTCACTGAAGCTATTGGCATGGGCATTCTCGTCGGCGGTCACAGGATCGTCGATGATGGGCACGTCGTGCCAGAACATGGCAAGTTCCCAGTAGGCCAGGGCGCGCATGAAGCGACACTCGGCGAGGCAGGCGTGAAGCTCATCCTCGGTGCCTATCCCCTGCTCGCGGCAGTAGGGCACGTAGTCGTTGACTATGTAGGCTGTCTGGGCAAGCACGTTGTAGAGGCTTCCCCAGGCGTGACTGATCACGGTGTTGTCGTTCGCCTCACTGAATGTGCCCATCAGTGCGAAGGCGCTCGAGGTGGAGCCTGTGTAGATGTTGTTGGCACGGCAGTCGCTCATCTGAACGAAGCGCTGCTTGTGGAAGTAGTACCAGGGTGCCGCATAGAGATAGGCGGTGGCGTTCTGCAGGTCGCCTATGTCCTGGAGTGCCTCATGGGCGGGATAGACGCTCTCGTTGGTCGTGTCGAGATAATCCTCACACGAAGCCAGCGAGGTGAGCGCCATCGCCGCTGCTGCCATAATATATATCAATCGTTTCATAACTTGTCTGTATATAAATGGATGTTAGAATGTGGTGTCAATGGTAAAGAGCGCCGAGCGCGGTGTCGGGATACGTCCCGTGTCCACTCCGTAGAGCATCATGCCCGAGCTGCTGAAGGAGTACTGTCCGTTGTTGCTGCCGACCTCGGGGTCATAGCCGCTGTAGCCGGTCAGGGTGTAGACATTCTGCAGGCTGAGGGTCAGGTTGAGCGCCTGCATCCTCCATCGCTTCACGAAGCGCTTGGGCACCGTGTAGGTGAAGGAGAGGGTCTTCAGACGCAGGTAGTCGCCATCCTCGACGTAGCGGTCGCTGATGCGCGAGTTGTAGTTGCCGTTGTTGTAGTCGATGCGCGACTGCAGGGGGTCGGCGCCGGGCAGAACGTAGACATTCCATACGTTGGTGTTGTCGGGGTTGCCGTCGAGGTAACCCAGATGGGCGTAGTTGACCACGCTCTTCGACTTGTTGTTGTATGATCCGCTGATGGCTGATGGCTCGTCGATGCGTCGGCGGGCGTAGTTGAACACCTTGCCGCCGATTGAGGCGTAGCAGAAGAGCGAGATCTTCAGGTTGCGTATGGTGAAGGTGTTGTTCCATCCGAGGGTGAACTTCGGCAGGGCTGTGCCGAGGAAGGTCATATCGTTGGAGTCGATGATTCCGTCGCCGTTGAGGTCCTTGAAGAGGAAGTCGCCCACCGAGGTGTAGAGCGCCGTGGCATCGGCATTGCTGACGATGCTGCCCACACGGTAGTTAGGCGTGGCTACGGTGACGGTGCTGGTGCCGTCGCCATTGTCGCGCAGGAAGTCGGCAGCCGAGTTGATGCGTCCGTTGAGCTTGTAGCCGTAGAACTGGCTGACGGAGTGTCCCACCGCCGTACGCGTCACGGTCTCGTTGCCTGCCCACGATGAGTCGAGTCGCTTGTCTATGTATCCCGTCTCGGTGTTGAGTGCCGTGATGGTGTTGTCGACCATGGTGTAGGTGAAGGTTGAGCGCCACTTGAAGCGTTTGGTGTTGATGAAGTTGGCGATGAGCGTCAGCTCGATACCGCGGTTGCGCATCGAACCGATGTTTGCCCACTGCGCCGTCGTTCCGCCCGTGAGGCTTGTGCTACCCGTGTAGTATGGCTGTGCGGTCTGCAGGAGCAGGTCGCGTGTATTCTTCTGATAGACATCGAAGATGAACTCATACTTGTTGCCGTCGAGGCTGAGGTCGAGACCCAGGTTCCATGAGTCGGTCTTCTCCCATGTCAGTCCGTTGTAGTTGGGCATGTTGGCTGTGGCATAGCTGGTGCCGAAGTTCGACTCTACCACCGAGAAGGTTGGCTGGTAGGTGTTGTCGGCGATGTTGGCGTTGCCCACCACTCCATAGCCTGCGCGCAGCTTCAGTGTGGAGATATACTCGGTCAGCGGCAGGAAGAAGTCCTCCTTGTCTATTCGCCAGCCCAGCGCCACGGATGGGAATGTGCCCCAGCGCTGTCCGCGTGCGAAGTGTGAGCTTCCGTCGCGGCGTACGGTGGCAGTCATGAGATAGCGGTCTGCCCAGGAATAGGAGGCTCTGCCGAAGTATGAACAGAAGTTGACACGAGTCGTATATCCCGAGTTGCTGTCGAGCGACGGGTCACCCGATGAGAGTGAGGTGTCGACATCGCTTCCGCTCTGGCGCGTAGCCCAGAGATAGTCCTTATAGCGGGAGTTCATCTCATAGCCCACCATAGCCGTGACGTTGTTGCGGCGCTTCTTGAAGGTGGCTGTAGCGAAGCTCTTGAAGGCGGTGTACTGGTTGTATGTCTTGTAGGCCGTATGTGTCGCCTGCGAGTTGATTGTTCCTCCGAAGTCGTAGGCGGGGATATGGTAGCGATAGTTGTCGACATTGGAGTCGAAGGTGTACTCGTTGCGCCATGTGAGCCACTTGAAGGGCTTTGCCTCGGCGTAGACATTGGCACGCGTGGTCATTATCTTGTTGCGGCGTGTGGTCACCGATGCCACGGCGATAGGGTTGGCACTGTAGGAGGTTGCCTCATCGTTGTAGGAGGACTTGCCCCAGGTGCCGTCGGGCAGACGCACGGGGATGTTGGGCGACTGTCCCAGCACATTGGCTATCGTGCTCCACGACGCCATACCGGTGTTGCGCTCACTGGTGCCGAGGTTGAACGTTGCACCCATCTTGAGCCACTTATAGGGCTTTATCTCCATTGAGCCGCGCAGGGTGAAGCGTTCGAAGTCGTTGTTGATGACTATACCATCCTGGTTGAAGTAGTTGCCCGAGAGGCTGTAGGTGATCATCTTCGAGCCGCCGCGTGCCGAGAGGTTGTACTCCTGACGGAAGGCATTGCGGAAGAGTGCCTCCTGCCAGTCTGTTCCGCTGCCGAGCATCGATGCGTTGCTGAAGTAGTCGGAGGGCGTATAGCCTGAGGCGAGGCGCACGTCGGTGTTCCACTGTGCATACTCGCTGAGGTTCATCATGTCAATCTTCGTGGCGCGCTGTTCCACTCCCCACGTTCCCTTGAAGTTGATGCTGGTGTTGCCCTCCTTACCCTTCTTCATGGTGACGATGACAACGCCGTTGGCTGCCTGCGAACCATAGATGGCTGTGGCAGAGGCATCCTTCAGGATCTCTATATTCTCTATATCGTTGGGGTTGATCTCCGAGAGGGGATTGGAGTAGACATCCGATCCCGTGGAGGACTGTATGATTGTTCCGTCGATGACGTAGATTGGCTCGTTGGTGCCGTTGAGCGAGTTGACGCCTCGCACCTGCACGCTGGCGCCGCCACCCGCCGCACCGCTGTTGGTATTGATCTGTATGCCGGCTGCCTTACCCTGGAGCATCTGGTCGACCGAAGAGGCTTGTCCCTGTGTCAGGTCGTCGCCGCTGACCGAGGTCACGGAGCCCGTCACGTCGCTTCGCTTCATCATTCCGTAGCCCACGGCAACCACCTCGTTGAGCATCACCGTGGCCTCCTCGAGCACCACCTTCATCTCCGGCGCTGCCTTTATCTGGCGTGAGGTGTAGCCCACGTAGGAGAAGTCGATCATCGACCCCTCGGGCACCGTCAGCGTGAAGGCACCGAAAAGGTCTGTAGTAGTGGCAAGGGCACTGCCCTTGACCATCACTACACAACCTATCAGCGGCTCACCGGCATTGTCGGTCACCGTACCTTTGGCGGTGACAAACTTACCATCGGCATGGGCTACCGCTGCGAGCAAAATAAATAAGTAAGTAAATACCGATTTCAGAAACAAAACTTTATGGCTTTTCATTGTGTTCTCGTTAATAGTGTGTGGTTCGCATTGCTTCTCTCCTATTTAT
This sequence comes from uncultured Bacteroides sp., assembly GCA_964554075.1. Lineage (GTDB taxonomy): Bacteria > Bacteroidota > Bacteroidia > Bacteroidales > Bacteroidaceae > Bacteroides. The sequence goes on along the minus strand of CAZKNB010000015.1, from coordinate 1,781 downwards.
ATCCCTCGAGGCTCAGCATTCCGCTGGCGTAGCGTTCGCCGAGGGTGAGCTGACTCTCCGTGCTGAAGTGTCGGTCGCTCTCGTCAATCCATGGTGTCAGCCTTGTGCTCGAGGCGCAGGCGGTGTGGGCTATCGAGTCGGGCAGCGCCTTGATCATGTCGTTGAAGGGTGTTGTTCCCGCCTCCGTTCCTACCCAGTTCCATGTTGCTATCTGTCCCACTACCACCGGCAGCGTGTCCACTCCGAGGTCCGTGCGCAGGTCACGGATCATCTTGGTGAGCTGTGAGCGATAGTCGTCCATGTCGCCCGTGCAGTCGCTGCATCCCTGATGCCAGATGATGCCGTGGAGGGTGCCGAACGCCATGGCTGCGCGTGCGCGTCGCACCGCCTCGTCGTAGTATCCCTGCGCAGCACCCTTCTGCCACTGGGCTATCGTGGTGTTGCCTCGTGCGTTGCAGACGAGACCCACGCGTCGCCCTGTGGTCTTATACATGGTGCGTGCGAAGTTGTAGGCAGGGCTGAGTCGTTGCAGGCTCAGTTCCTCTCTTATTGAGGAGTATCGGTTGATGGGGTTAGAGGCTATCTCGAAGCTGTCGCGGTCGTTGAGGAGCCATGCTCCCTCTATCTCGCCATACATTGAGGCTGAGATTGTGGCGCGACCCGCCATGTTCCCCTCGCCCAGGCAGAGATAGATGTCATATCCCTTCTGTGTGGGGTCGGGAGTTATCTCGTCGCGGTCCACATAGATATCGGTGTCGCCGCCGTCGTTCCATTTCGTGACGCTCGAAGAGACGAGTTTCAGTGCGCCGCCCGAGAGCTCCAGTGAGTAGTTATAGTCTGAAGAGTTGCCAACGATAAGTTGGTCGGGGAGCACGAATTTATATTTTGTTGCGTTGAGATTGATTTCGATGAATGATTCACCCGCCTCGATGGTCTGGGCAGGGATGATGGCGGACATAGTCTCGCGCCTGTTGCTACGTGTCTTTGCGCCAAGTGTGCGATAGGTGAGCACGCTACCTCTTTCGCCCTCAATGGTAGATACTTCGCCGGTGTATGGGTTGACGAAGGCTGATGTGAGGACATTGGTTATCTTTACTGCCGCTGTGGCGAGTCCGACGCCCTCTGTTGGGTCTGTCAGCTCGATGTTGATGCGCGACATTACATGTTCGAAGTTGAGTTTCACGCTGGTCGACGTGATTGGGTTTCCGCCCACGGGCTGTCCGATAAGGAAGTCGCTGGCGTGGTAGTTCTCATAGCTGCTTTGGTCGGCATAGACCTCCACTCGTCGGTAGTTGACATTGCTGTTCCAGTCTGAGCGGTATGGCATATATGCGAATACGCTGAGCGACTGTGCCGATGTCGGATAGATGACGCTCTCCTCTCCCACCAGTGTGCCGTTTTCTGTAGCCACTAGTTTCTGGTTGAGTGTATATGTTGTTCCGTTGACCTCGTCCCACATAGTGATACCCACCTGGTCGCCCTGATCGAGGTTTTCGGTAGTGGAGTTGCTCAACATTGCTGTGAAGTCGAGTGTACGTCCAGCCATTTGCGAGGGTGTAAGTTGCTCTTTGTCGCTGTCGCCACATGCAGTGATGGCAGTGCAGAGTGCCAAAGTCATTATATGGTTGTGAAGTTTCATAATCGTTGAGTTTCTTCGTTTGTATTAGTTAAGGGTGTGGGGCATTGAAGACTTTCGCCCCACACTCTTTTGATTTATTACCACTGAATCAAGCTAAACCTAAATTCTTTATATATAAACCACTAAACTGTATTCTGTATTA
>CAZKNB010000014.1:8692-15482 GCA_964554075.1 uncultured Bacteroides sp. | reverse complement strand
CTCCGGAGTATAAGGAGTTTGAGGCAGACTTCCTGAAGTTCGCTACAGAGAAGGGAATGGTCGGCGTAAAGGGTCACCGTTCAGTTGGCGGATTCCGTGCTTCATGCTACAACGCTATGCCTAAGGAGAGCGTTCAGGCACTCATCGACTGCATGCAGGAGTTTGAGAAATTGCATTAATTAATGTGTATTTGATTCAATAGATAAATCTAGAATATGAAAGTACTTGTAGCAACCGAGAAACCCTTCGCTAAGGTAGCGGTAGAGGGTATTCGTAAGGTTAACGACGCAGCCGGTTATGAGACTGCGCTTCTCGAGAAATATACCGACAAAGCTCAATTGCTTGACGCCGTGAAGGATGCCGACGCTGTCATCATCCGTAGCGACATTGTTGACAAAGAGGTGCTCGACGCCGCTAAACAGCTGAAGATTGTTGTTCGCGCCGGTGCGGGCTATGACAACGTGGACCTGGAGCAGGCTACTGCCCATGGCGTCTGCGTGATGAACACTCCGGGTCAGAACTCCAACGCCGTTGCTGAGCTGGCTTTCGGACTCATGGTCTATGCCGTTCGTAACTTCTACAACGGAACGTCGGGCACAGAGCTTAAGGGCAAGAAGCTGGGTATCCACGCTTATGGTAACGTGGGTCGCAACGTGGCACGCATCGCAAAGGGCTTTGGCATGGATATCTATGCATTCGATGCCTACTGTCCGAAGGCTGCCATCGAGGCTGACGGCGTAAAGGCTGTCGACAGCGTTGAGGAGCTCTACAAGACATGCGACGTCATCTCTCTCCATATCCCTGCAACAGCCGAGACTAAGCAGTCAATCAATCGCAGCCTCCTGAGCCTTATGCCGAAGGGTGCACTGCTCGTCAACACTGCCCGCAAGGAGGTCATCAACGAGGAGGAGCTTATCGCCCTCATGGAGGAGCGCCCCGACTTCAAGTATGTCACCGACATCATGCCTGCTGCCAACGCTAAGCTGGCTGAGCTCTTCGCCGGCCGCTACTTCTCAACTCCCAAGAAGATGGGAGCGCAGACAGCCGAGGCTAACATCAACGCCGGAATTGCAGCTGCTCAGCAGATTGTAGGCTTCCTGCGCGACGGTGTGGAGAAGTTCCGCGTGAACAAGTAAAAGAACAGAATATAATTGATTAAAAGAACGTAATCTAAAACAGATAAGTTATGGCAGTTATTAAACCATTCAAAGGTATTCGTCCGCCACAGGAGCTCGTGGAGCAGGTGGCATCGCGTCCCTACGATGTGCTCAACTCAGAAGAGGCACGTCAGGAGGCTGAGGGTAACGAGAAATCGCTTTACCACATCATTAAACCTGAGATAGATTTCCCTGTTGGCACCGACGAACATGATGAGCGTGTCTATAGCAAGGCTGCCGAGAACTTCCAGAAGTTCCAGGATAAGGGCTGGCTGGTGCAGGATGAGAAGGAGAACTACTACATCTATGCCCAGACAATGAACGGCAAGACTCAGTATGGTCTCGTCGTCGGCGCCTATGTCCCCGACTATATGCACGGAGTCATCAAGAAGCATGAGCTTACACGCCGCGACAAGGAGGAGGACCGCATGAAGCATGTGCGCGTCAACAACGCAAACATCGAACCTGTCTTCTTCGCATATCCCGACGATGCTGCTCTCGACGCCATCGTGGCTAAGTACACGCAGCGTAAGCCGGTCTACGACTTCATCGCTCCGGGCGATGGCTTCGGTCATTCGTTTTGGATTATCGACGAGCGTGCAGACATCGACGCCATCACGGCTGAGTTTGCCAAGATGCCGGCCCTCTACATTGCCGATGGTCACCACCGTTCGGCTGCGGCTGCCCTTGTGGGCGCCGAGAAGGCTAAACAGAATCCTAACCACCGTGGCGACGAGGAGTACAACTACTTTATGGCTGTTTGTTTCCCCGCAAGCCAGCTGACTATCATCGACTACAACCGCGTGGTCAACAACCTGAACGGCTACAGCGATGAGGAGTTCCTGAAGGCTCTCGAGAAGAACTTCACGGTTGAGGATAAGGGCGCTGAGATCTACAAGCCGAAGGCTCTCCACAACTTCTCGCTCTATCTGGGCGGTAAGTGGTACAGCCTGACTGCAAAGCCCGGCACCTACAACGACAACGACCCGATTGGTGTGCTCGACGTCACCATCTCTTCTAATCTCATTCTCGACGAGCTCCTTGGCATCAAGGATCTCCGTTCCGACAAACGCATCGACTTCGTGGGCGGTATACGCGGCCTTGGTGAGCTGAAGCGTCGTGTCGACAGCGGTGAGATGAAGGTGGCTCTGGCTCTCTATCCTGTCTCAATGAAGCAACTGATGGACATCGCCGACAGTGGCAACATCATGCCGCCGAAGACGACATGGTTTGAGCCGAAGCTCCGCTCTGGATTGATTATTCACAAATTATCGTAAAATATTTCCCATTTTTAATTTGTTGAAAATTTCAAGGCGCAGTTCCCGTGAGGGAATTGCGCCTTTTCTATCTCCGCAGTGAGCGTGGCCACTGCAGGCCTCTGCCGCCCGCTTTTAGTGTGCGTTGTTGTATGCCTCTACAGCTTTCTTTACTGAGCCGTGGGTGAGGAGGAGAGCCTGAGCTGTGTCGTAGTCCAGACCGAGCTCGTCCACTATCATTCGTGTGCCGCGGTCCACGAGCTTCTTGTTGCTCAGCTGCATGTTCACCATGCGATTGCCCTTCACTCGTCCCAACTGAATCATCACCGATGTGGTAATCATGTTCAGAATCATCTTCTGGCCTGTTCCCGACTTCATGCGCGAACTGCCTGTGACATACTCCGGACCGACCACCATCTCGATGGCAACGTCGGCCTCGGCAGCCATTGGGGAGTCGGGATTGCTGGTGATGCAGGCGGTGGTAATGCCGTGTGCACGAGCCTCATGCATCGCGCCGATGACGTAGGGCGTGGTGCCCGACGCAGCGATACCAATCACGGTGTCCAGCTCGTTGATGTCGTGCTCCGTCAGCTCCTCCCATCCGCGTGTGGTGTTGTCCTCGGCGTTCTCCACGGGATTGCGCAGGGCTGTGTCGCCGCCTGCTATGAGTCCGATGACGCGTGTCGGCGGCATGCCGAATGTGGGTGGCACTTCAGAGGCATCGAGCACTCCGAGACGTCCGCTGGTACCTGCTCCGAGGTAGAAGATTCGTCCGCCGCGCTTCATCTTCGGCACGATTGACTCCACCAGTTTCTCTATCTGCGGTATGGCGCGCCCCACGGCGTCTGCCACCTTTCTGTCCTCATTGTTGATATCCTCCAATATCTCTCTGACGCTCTTCTGCTCCAGGTTGTCGTAGAGCGAAGCCTGCTCGGTTATTTTGGTAAACATACTATTCCTTCTTATTAAGTTTAAAGTAGGAAGTAGAAAGTAGTAAGTGATACATTTACTTTCTATTTTCTACTTCCTACTTCCTACTTTCTATTTTCTACTTTTTATTTATGTGGTATTTGATCAGTCCCTCCATTGGGCTCTTCGTAATCTCCCCGATACGGATGCCAGTCTCTGCGGCAGCCTCTTCGAGCACTGCGCGATAGTGGAAGGCAACGGAGCCGGTGAAGTGGACGGGATAGCTCTTGCAGTCATAGTGCATCACGTTGCGCACAATGAAGGACTTGAAGCCCGAGAGCACCATGTCGTGAACACCCTTGTCCTCTATGTTCTCGAGAATGAATGGCGAGAGCGAAGCCAGGAAGCGGTTGGGGAAGGGGCAGCGATAGACACGGTCGATGATCTCTTCGGCCTTCAGTCCATAGCGCTCGTCGAAGTTCTCCACCACCTTACGGCTCAGCTGACCCTTCAGCATGTCGCCGATAAACTGCTTGCCGAGGCATGCACCGCTACCCTCGTCACCGAGGATATAGCCCAGCGGCGAAACATTCTTCACGATGCGTTTACCATCGTAGAAGCAGGAGTTGGAGCCGGTGCCTATGATGCAGGCAATGCCGCTCTGGTCGCCACAAAGCGAACGGGCAGCAGAGAGCATGTCGCTGGCTACCTCAATCTCTCCCTTCACCTTCAGCGTGTCGGCAATGGCGCAACGTACGCTCTTAATCTTGTCGTCGGAGCCACATCCGGCGCCGTAGAAATAGACGGCATCGGGAGCCTCGTCGCCAATCTGTGGCAACAGCTCTTCGGTCAACACCTTCTCAATCTCTTCTCCCATCTGGAAGACGGGGTTCGTGCCACTCGTGCGACACATCTTTATCTCTTCTCCGTCGACCACACACCAGTCGGTCTTGGTCGATCCGCTATCAGCAATAAGTATCATATCTGTTATTATATTCTTTTTCCTGTTGTTATTTCTTTCCGTAATCTGATTCAATTTTCCTGTCGGCTGCGGCTGTTACGGCCACTGTGGCCACGCAGCAGAGCATCACCATCCAGAAGAAGCCCGTGTAGCCCAGCGCCTCTTGCAGATAGCCTGCCACCATTCCCGGAAGCATCATGCTAAGCGCCATAAAGGCGGTGCAGATGGCGTAGTGGGAGGTCTTGAACTCGCCCTCCGAGAAGTGGATCATGTAGAGCATATAGGCGGTGAAGCCGAATCCGTAGCCGAACTGTTCGATGGCTATCGCCAGCGAGATGAGCACGCGGCTCTCGGGATGGCACATCGAGAGGTAGACGAAGGTGAGGCAGGGGAGCGTCATGCATGCTGCCATGCTCCAGAGTGCCCTCTTTAGTCCGACACGCGAGGCGTAGACGCCGCCGATGATTCCGCCGACGGTCAGGGCGATGACGCCAATTGTGCCGTAGACGATGCCAACCTCTGCCGTGGTCAGCTCCAGCCCGCCCTGCTCGTGCGAAGCCACAAGGAAGGGCATGCACATCTTCAGCAGAAAGGCTTCGGGAAGGCGGTAGAGCAGCATGAAGAGTATGGCCAGCACTACGCCCGGCTTGGTGAAGTAGGTGGCGAAGGTACGTCCGAACTCGCGGATGATGTCGGCGGCTCCAGGCCCCTTCTTCATGACCTTCTCTTCCTTTTCGTTGAGGTTTCTGGCGTCAGGTCCCGGATTTATCTCAGCCACCATGTTCAGTGATGGGTGGTCGGCAGCGGGACGGGGGATGATGAATGTATGGTAGAGCGTTGTGGCGCTGAAGATGACCGCAGCCACCAGCATCGTCACTCTCCACGCCATGGGGATGTTGCCGTCGTTAAGCTCCACGGCGCCGGCTATGGCCACCAGTCCGCCCTGGCCAAAGACCGAGGCGAGGCGATAGAAGGTGCTTCGGATGCCTACGAAGGCAGCCTGATTGGTCTGGCTCAGGGCCAGCATATAGAAGCCGTCGGCAGCGATGTCGTGGGTTGCCGAGGCGAAGGCGGTGACGGTGAAGAGTGTCAGCGTGAGCCAGAACATGCTGATTGGGGTTGTGCCCGAAGCAATCATCTCAGCCGAAGGGTGAGGAATGGTCAGCGTGAGCAGCACCAGGGCTGCCGACATCAGAATCTGCATCGTCACAATCCACCAGCGCTTAGTCCGGATGATGTCGACAAATGGGCTCCAGAAGGGTTTGATGGTCCATGGCAGATAGAGCAGTCCGGTGAAGAAAGCCATGTCGCCATTGGGCACACCCATCTTGGCCAGCATCAGTACAGATATGTTGTTGACGATGAAGTAGGGGATTCCCTGTGCAAAATATAGAGTGGGCACCCATGCCCACGGAGATAGTCTTCTCGTGTCGTTCATAAGCCAAACGTGTTCTTTTTCCTATTTTTCCCGAAAGATAGTCAATAAGTTTGGTTTATCAATAGAGCTTGGTGATATTTGTGGCAGAATAGTAGTGATGAAGTATCTCGTCGTAGCTGTAGCCGCGTTCGCTCATCATCGCAGCACCAATCTGACAGAGTCCCACGCCGTGTCCCCAGCCTGCGCCCGTGATGACGAATCGCGCCGGTATTCCCTCCGGCGATGTCTCTTCGCGGTCGACCACGAAGGCTGAACTGTAGAGGTGGGAGTGGGAGAGTGTGCGTCTGATTTCCAGCTCCTTGCCGATGGTCATGGTACGCTTGGTGCCCACAATCTGCAGCTTCCACAAGCGTCCCGACACTCCGCGTGCCACGGGCTTAAGGTCCACAATCTCGCCGTAGTCAATGCCCGAACGTTGCCTGATGAGCTCCGCAAGCTCCCTCTGGGTATAGTTTACCCGCCAGCGGTAGAAGTCTGCCGTCTCGCGGTCGTAGCCGTTGAGCACCTGCGATAGTACCCGCTTGTCGTTGGTGTTGCAGAAGGCCTTGGGCGATGTGCGTATCCATTTCTCTGCCTCCGCCTCGTTGGTAAGGTCGGGCAGAGCGTTTACGTCGGGTGATGTTGCTTTGGATGCGTCGTTGCTGGATGAGTCTTGCTGGCTCTCTCTGTCCAGTCCTCGCTTCAGGTAGGAGTGCTCCTTCGGCTCCCAGCAGTACTGGAACTCCTCGAAGGCACCTCCGCAGCACTTTGAGAAGCGTGCGTCGCAAATCTCACCGTCGGCGGTGAGAACTTCGCCACGTGTTGCTTGTACCGCCTCGAGTGCGGTGGCGGTGGTGCGGCGCGTGATGCCCTGATAGCGCTGGCAATGGTCGTCGGCACAGACATCGAAGAGCTTGTGGTCTTCGCGGTCGTACCAGCGTATAATTTCGTTGTTCTGCTGCTCCAGGTTCTGCTGCTTTGAACTCTGTTGCCCTGAGCTTTGTTGACCGTCTAACGCATCTGAACGTCTTCGAGTGTCATTCGATCCCCTTTTCTCATCTCTCTTCGCAATCTGTGCCAGTAGCCAGCT